>NZ_JPOL01000002.1:610000-910000 GCF_000733945.1 Flavimarina sp. Hel_I_48 | reverse complement strand
TGATGAAGTGGTAGAAGGTACCGTGATCAATATTACCGAGCGTGATGCGATCATTGATATCAATGCCAAGTCAGAAGGTGTTATCTCCCTTAACGAGTTTCGTTACAATCCTGATATGAAGGTGGGCGATACTGTTGATGTACTTATTGATGTACGTGAGGATGCTACGGGTCAATTGATCCTTTCTCACCGTAAAGCCCGTGTGATCAAATCATGGGAACGTATCAATAAAGCGCATGAAGATGGTACGATCGTTACCGGTTTTGTCAAAGCTCGAACTAAGGGTGGTATGATCGTAGATGTGTTTGGTATCGAAGCGTTCCTTCCGGGATCTCAGATCGATGTGAAGCCTATCCGCGATTACGATGCGTATGTTAACAAAACAATGGAATTCAAAGTTGTTAAGATCAACCAGGAATTCAAAAACGTTGTTGTTTCGCATAAAGCACTTATCGAGGCAGATATTGAAGAGCAGAAAAAAGAAATCATCAGCCAGCTTGAAAAAGGTCAGGTACTTGAAGGTACCGTTAAAAACATCACCTCTTACGGTGTGTTTGTTGACCTGGGCGGCGTAGATGGATTGGTTCACATTACAGATCTTAGCTGGTCTAGAATCAATCACCCTAATGAGATTGTTGATCTTGATCAAAAACTCAATGTGGTTATTCTTGACTTTGACGAAGATAAAACACGTATCCAACTTGGTCTTAAACAACTTAAGAAACACCCATGGGAAGCCCTTGGTGACGAACTTAAAGTTGGTGACCGCGTGAAAGGAAAAGTAGTTGTAATTGCAGATTACGGTGCTTTTGTTGAAGTGGAAGAAGGAGTGGAAGGATTGATCCACGTAAGCGAAATGTCATGGTCTACGCACTTGCGCAGCGCTCAGGACTTCGTAAACGTAGGTGATGTCGTAGAAGCCGAAATCCTTACCATGGACCGTGAAGATCGTAAAATGTCCCTTGGTATCAAGCAATTGAGCCAGGATCCTTGGACCGATATTACGACCAAATACCCTGTAGGTTCACGCCACAATGGTATTGTGCGTAACTTTACCAACTTTGGTGTCTTTGTAGAGCTTGAAGAAGGTATTGATGGTCTCATCTATATCTCTGATCTTTCCTGGACCAAGAAGATCAAACACCCATCAGAATTTACTGATATAGGTGCAAAACTTGATGTTGTTGTTCTTGAACTAGATGTGGACGGACGTAAATTAAGTCTGGGTCACAAACAGATCGAAGATAACCCATGGGATAAATATGAAGATGAATTTGCTGTGGGAACCAAGCACACCGCTACAATCGCTGAGATCGTAGATAAGGGAGCCACCATAGATTTCAATGATGACATAAACGCATTCGTGCCTAACCGTCATTTAGAGAAAGAAGATGGTAGCAAACTAAAACAAGGTGAAGAAGCACAGTTCCAGATCATTGAATTCAACAAAGACTTTAAACGTGTAGTTGCATCGCATACCGCATTGTTTAGGGAAGAGGAAGCGAAGATCGTTAAGCAAGCTGCCAAGAAAGCGGCAGACTCTGCAGCGGCCAGCGCACCTACCTTTGGAGATACCAATGATGCACTTGCAGAATTGAAAAGAAAAATGGAAGGCGGTAAATAATTAACCGAATTACATTTCTAAATAAGAAAAAACCCTTTGGAGCAATCCAGAGGGTTTTTTTATGCCTTAATTTGAAAATAGATAAAAGTGATCCCAATTATCTGTTTATTTAGCTATTACTTTGATTTCTGGGCGTTTCCCTGCGGGTGGGGCTTTACGTTACAGTATTTTTGCTTGTACCTCACAAAAAGGCTTCCTCCCGGAAGAGGCAGACCAATTCACTTCAATCCCTAACGCAGAATAAGTAGGTTATAGTTGGTTATTTGAAAGTAGTTTATAGCTTAATCTTACTCTTTTCAGACTTTTACGGTAAGTTTTGAGGTATTTTAAGTTCTTTGGGCGTTACCCTGCGGGTCAGGCTTTACGTTTCAATCTTTTTGCTCGTGCCTCGCAAAAAGGATTTCCACTACAATCCTTAACGCAAAGTTGTTTTTCTATGCATAGGTTGGTAGTTGAGCATTTTATCACGATTCCTAGCCTTTTGAGCCTTACAAATTTTTTACCTACACTAGTGACCAATTTCCAATAAAAAAGAAAGGAGCTTTAAAGAATTTCATTTTTAAAAATTAATCTTTTCTCTTTTCTCTTTTCTCTTTTCTCTCTTCTCTCTTCTCTCAATTCCTTGATCTAAATCAGCGCAACTTCAACAATTCCGCTGCTGCCTGAAACGGGGTCATTTTGCCTGAATTTATGGCTTTCAGATAGTCAGAAAAGCTGTTTTTTACCTCTTTTTTGCCATAAAAGTCATCTTTTAAAGCATTTTCTATACTTTGACGCAGCCAATAGCTGTTTTGATTTCTTCTGTTTTTCTCAAAAAAACCGTTGTTTTGGGTAGTTTTTAGGTAATTTTCGATGATTTTCCAGGCATCTTCCACACCTTTACTGTGTAGTGCGCTGCAGGTGGATACTTTAGGTTGCCATTCGCTAGCTTTGAGAGGGTAGAGATGAAGTGCTTTTGCAAATGCATTTTTGGCCATTGCCGCTGCTTTTTCCATTTCGCCATCGGCTTTATTGATGAGGATGGCATCGGCCATTTCAATAATGCCCCGTTTAATGCCCTGTAGTTCATCCCCGGCCCCGGCAAGTTTCAGCAGTAAAAAGAAATCAGTCATGGAATGTACGGCAACCTCACTTTGTCCCACGCCCACCGTTTCCACAATAATAATATCAAAACCAGCGGCTTCGCAAAGAATTATCGCCTCGCGGGTTTTGCGTGCCACGCCGCCCAGGGAATCCCCGGAAGCGGACGGCCTGATAAATGCCTTTGGATGTACAGAAAGGGTCTGCATACGCGTCTTATCGCCCAGGATACTCCCGTTTGAAAGTCCGCTGCTGGGATCAACCGCGAGAACGGCCACTTTCTTTCCTTTCTGAATGAGCAAATTACCAAAGGTTTCAATAAACGTGCTTTTTCCCACGCCCGGTACACCGGTGATCCCTATACGCAGAGAAGTATTCGCATGCGGGAGGCAACCTTCAATAAGCTCCTGGGCGATTGCATTATGATTTGCAGCCCTGCTTTCTATAAGTGTTATCCCACGGCTGAGCGCAGTGGTATTTCCATCTAAAATCTGACGGATAAGTTCGCTGGAGTCCACCGACAATCTTCTTCGGGCTATGATCTTTTCCGCTGCAGCGGTACTTATATGTTTACTTTCTTTCACGAGGTCGAAATTCAGCAATTTTTAGGGCATAAGAATTCAAAGTTAATCAATTGTTTTTTATGAAATGTTTAAGAACGGGCGGTTGATGGGACGTAACAGTATTGTTATCTTGTTTATTCATTAAAACTTGAAAGACTATGAAAGCAATATATACAGCCAAAGCAACGGCTCAGGGCGGAAGGGATTCCAGCGTTCAGACCGAAGATGGAACGATTGATTTTGATTTGAGCATACCTAAAAGTATGGGCGGTTCTGGCGGAAAAGGAGCGAACCCAGAGCAGTTCTTTGCAGCGGGATATTCGGCTTGTTTTGGTAGTGCCCTTGCGCACGTGGCGCGAAGCCACAAAATAGATCTTGGCGACTATACGGTAAAAGCGACCGTAAAACTTGGTAAAGATGAAGATGACATGTTTCAGTTGGCCGTAGTTCTTGATTCTTATCTGCCCACGGTAGATACGGAAACTGGCGAAAAACTGGTCAACGAGGCGCATGAGGTTTGCCCATACTCGCGTGCCACTGCAGACAATATAGATGTTACCTTGAACTTGCTTTTAGATACGGATGAAGAGGAATAAAATATTGTAATACTAAACGACTAAAATGGAAGTATGGTTTGCCCAACCATCTTCCATTTTTTTTATATAAGTTGTTGGAAAAGTATATTTTAAGTTTATTGATCGATCTTCTTTACTAACCTTCAAATTACTTATTTCTAAAATATAACTTTGACTCAAATCTTTAAAAATACCATTGTGATAAAAATAAACCTTTCCTATTTCGCACTTTTCTTTTTGATTTTAGGTTGTAAAGAACAGGATAAAAATCAATCGCCAGGGGTAGAAAAAGATCAAAAAATGATACCGGTTGAAGCGAATAATGGTAATGGCGCCGGAGCTCCCAGTCTGGAAGAAGCTTTTGTTCAGAATATCGAACGGGCGCACCACAAAAAAGAGTTCATGGAGCATCCCGCGGTCGCGTTTGACTTGGATCTTGATTTTAACGGTAAAGAGGGTTTTAATGCCAGAATTACCATGATGACCAACAGTTCAAAAATCCATATGGATAAAACGGATGGAACCAGCTTGATTTTTGCAGATGATAAAGCCTATTTATCGCCAGAGACAGCAGTTTCTGACAATGCACGTTTTGATTTGTTTACCTGGCCATACTTTTTTGCACTTCCGTTTAAATTAGATGATCAGGGGGCAAATCTAGAACGTCTAGGAGAACGGGATTTTGATGGGGAACTTAGGGAAACATATAAATTGACCTTTGCACCTGGGACAGGTAACAGCCCAGACGATTGGTATCTAATTTACCTAAACGAAGATGAAACGGTGCACGCAGCGGCGTACATCGTGACCTATGGTGGTAAAAAACAGGCTGAGGCAGAGAAAAATCCGCATTGTATAGTTTATGACAATTATCAGGAAGTACAGACCGTCCCGGTGGCTACCTCGTGGAAGTTTTACAATTGGTCAGAAGCAGATGGTCTTCAGGGCGACCCCATCGGTGAAGCAGTTTTGAGCAATATAAATTTTAAGGACCCCGGTCCCAATTTATTTACACAACCCACTTCATTCAAGATTATTGAGAAGAGCGGTAATTAAATATTTTATTCAATATCGTAAGTTCAATTATTGCCATCACACTAAATATCAACATTATGGAAATAAATGTTCCTGACATTTGTGGTAATGTTCGCATAGGAGCAATGCTTAAAAAAGCTTGTATTTTAATTGCAACCCATTCAAATTCTTGTGATGTTATGTTTTTGTCGCCATAAATTGAGTAATAGCCAACAAATACTCCCAACATACAAAATATAGCGGCCCAGCCCCGTCTGCTGATTAGGGGTTTATACATAAAGTAGGAATGATCTACTGTAGTAACCTGCAATTGCTGCATAATTTTATCTGAGAAATCTGCAGCGGGCTGTTCTAAGGGTAAATTGCCCAGATATTTATCACTTAGTATTTTTATTTTTTCTTCCTCTTTCATAAGAATTCTTCTTTATTGAATGCGGGCATCCTTTCCAGCAAGCCAAAAAGTTTTTTTCGGCTGCGGTATAGTTTGATTTTGACATTGCTTTCACTTAGACCCGTAATTTCAGCTATTTCTTTTACAGATTGATCTTGATAATAATAAATACTTATCACAAAAGCCTCGTCCGCTTCCAGTTGGTTTATAGCTTGTTGAATAAGTTCCTGTTGTGTTTTACGCTCCATGGCATCCAGCACGTTTTCAATGGCGTCTAAATTAAGATTTACTATTGTTTCCGTGTTTTCAAATGTTGGTTGTCTTTTTTTTCGGGCAAGCATATCGAGGGATCGATTGTAAGTGATGCGGTACAACCAACTTGAAAATTTTGCTTCGCCCTTAAAGCTATTCAGGGATTGATAGGCCTTTACGAAAACATCCTGTGCAACTTCTTCGGCATCTTCCCTGTTTTTCATCATACGCAGCGCGAGGCTAAAGACTAACCGCTCATAGCGTTCTATTAGAACCGCGTAAGCGTTCGTCTTGCCATCGCGTATAGTCTCTATAAGTTGGTTGTCGTCCTTTTGGTTCATGGTCCTCGATAAGACATCACGTTTGCAAGAACGGTTACAATTTAGGGCAGAAAAATAAATTTATAAAATCTGTAACCAGAATTCCTTTTCAATGGTCTTAACCTGTGAATTTAAGTATCAATCAAAAAAATCAATTGTTATGGGAGCAGAATTAGTATTTATCAGTGCATTTTTAGTGATTTTCGGTGTTTTTTACCTGTATTATTCAACCAGGAACAAAGAACGCCTGGCGCTTATTGAGAAAGGGGCAGATGCCAATATTTTCGTTAGGAGCAAAGGGAACGGGCAAAGTGCCCCGGTATGGAAAATTCTTTTACTTAATTTAGGCTTATTGCTGCTAGGGGTAGGTTTAGGGATTATTTTAGGGTTTAGTCTAAGGTACGCTTTTGAATTCAATGAAGGAGCGGCAGTTACGGCTTCGGTTTTTGTAATGAGTGGAATAAGTTTGATCGTGGGCTTTTTTCTTACCCGCAGACTTATTAAATAGAAGAAAAAAACGGCATCTTTTGAAACGCCCACCGTTTACTAAACGGTGGGCGTTTTATTTTAATTAATTTAGCTAAACTAAATTCAGACCTTATGGACTATCCTTGGCATTTATATTTAATGGGCATAATGTACGTAATTGCCGGCTGCATGCATTTTATAAAACCCGCTATCTATTTGCGCATCATGCCCAGATACCTTCCCGCACCTAAACTGCTTGTCTATTTAAGTGGCCTTGCCGAGATTATACTGGGGATTGCCGTATGTTTTCCGCTTACAAAAGATCTTGCGCTCTGGGGCATTATGCTCATGCTGGCACTTTTTTTTATGGTTCATTTTCATATGCTTTCTTCTGAAAAAGCTGCGGCGGGTTTCCCAAAATGGCTTCTTATTGTGCGTATTCTAATGCAATTTGGGTTAATCTACTGGGCATACTGCTATTTGAGCCTTTAAGGATATAAAATTTTTCTTCGGAATATTTTCCTGAAGTTTTGGCGGGGCAGCTTTAGTTAAGAATTGGAATTCTGAAACTATAAGGAAATGACACTTCAGCAATAAAAAACAACAGTCCAGTAAAATTAAATTTGTAAAGAGCGGGTTTTCTGGCATTTTTACGGTGTTATTAATTTTAAAACCAATTCATTATGAAAATCGTTCTACTCTTAATCAACCTTTTTTTAGCCCAGGTGCTGGGTGCGCAGAATTATGATGTTGCCATGAAAAATGCCCTGCAAACCTGGCAACAAGATGATACCGCCGAAGCTTCCGCCAAATTCGAAAAGATTGCAGCTGCCCATCCCGAGCAATGGCTGCCCAACTATTATATAGGTCTTATCAACGCAACGGCAGCGCTCAATAGTACAGATCAGGATTCAACAACTGAAATCCTCAACAAAGCGCAGGAAGCTATTGACAGCGAACTTAAAAAATCTCCTCAAAATGCCGAATTATTGGTCATACAGGCTCTTATTTATACTGTTTATCTTGCAAAAGAACCCATGAAAAATGGGCAGCTTTATTATCCCAAAGTCATGGAGATTTATTCTAAAGCCATTGGCATAGCGCCAGAAAACCCACGCGTGGTAATTGAAAAGGCAAGGTTTAATCTGGAAAGTGCCAAGTATACAGGAGGCAGTACGAAGTCTATTTGTGAGGATTTACAAAACGCCGGCAAACTACTGGAAGACTTTAAAAGTGATGAGCCTTTTTATCCAGATTGGGGGAAAAATCAGCTTAAGAAAGCCCTGACCAAATGCAATTATTCATCTTTTGATACAAAAGTATGAAAACTATATCCCGATTTTTCAGAATAAGTTTGTTGATTACGGGGATTGTGATCCTGATAAACCTGGTTTTTACAGATACTGAAATGTCTGATTTTTTTGATATGCAGCAGCTGGGGATTTTCTTTTTCTACTCTTTTACACTATCTGTGGTCAATTCCACTTTTTTTAGATATTTCAACCAAAAAATTGGCTGGCAAAAAGCAATAGTGAAGCGTATTGTTTTGGCGACAACAGGTTCTATAGTGATTACCATGGTCACCTATTTTATTTGCCGGGCGGTACACCTAATACTTTTTGTAGATAAATATACGCTATCTGAGTTTTTGGAAAATGAAAAAATCTCCTATTATTTTTTCCCCTTGATCTTTACGATCGCCGTGATGCTGGTATTCTATCTCATTTATTTTTATAAAGCGTTACAGGAACAAAAAGTAAAAGAACAGAAAATTATAGCCGGCACCGCAAACGCGCAGTTTGACGCCCTTAAAAATCAGCTGGATCCCCACTTTTTGTTCAACAGTCTCAATGTACTTGCGTCATTAATAGAAGAGAACCCTGAAAAAGCACAAAAATTTACCGGTTCGCTTTCTAAAGTATATCGCTATGTCCTGGAACAAAAAAACAAAGATCTGGTCACCGTGGGCGAAGAGCTTCGGTTTGCTAAATTGTATATGGAACTGCTGAAGATGCGCTTTGAAGATGCCATCATTTTTGAATTTTCAGAAGAATTGCTGCAAAGTGAAGCTAAGGTTGTACCGCTTTCGCTTCAGCTTTTACTGGAAAATACCGTAAAACATAATAAAGTAACGCCGTCTTCTCCTTTGAAAATAAGCATTAGAAAATACCAAAATATGCTGGTGGTTAAAAATAAGCTACAGCCAAAAGAAATTTTAAAAAACAAAACGGGCGTAGGGCTCGCCAATATCAAAAGCCGCTACAACTTATTGACCCGTCGCGAGGTTGAAATCCTAAAAACAGACGACGCGTTTATTGTTTCATTACCCTTATTAACCAAACAAACAAAACCCATGGCAATGACAGAAACTACATTTGATGATTCAAACAGCTATTCACGAGCTAAAAAACAAGTAGAAAAAGAAAAGGCATTTTACGGTAACCTAACTTCCTATTGTATCATTATCCCCATGCTGGCCGTATTCAATTATCTTTCAACCTCTTTTCCCTGGGTTATTTTCCCAGCGATGGGTTGGGGGATAGGGATTCTATTTCACGGTTTTGCTGCTTTCAATTATCATCCATTTTTCGGAAGAGAATGGGAAGCGCGGAAAATCAAACAAATAATGCATAAAAAAGACTAAATCATGAAAAATACGGAAGAGAAATACCTCGAAGCAAAGCACAAAGTGGAAAAAATCAAAGCTTTTTATATTCATCTTTCCACGTACATAATCATCAATGCGGTACTGATCATTTATAATTATTACGAAAACAACTGGGCGTATCCCTTTTTCTTATGGATCACATTTGGATGGGGCATTGGTGTGTTTTTTGACTATCTAAAGGCTTTTGAAAAAAATCCCATGTTCAATAGAAAATGGGAAGAACGAAAGATCAAGCAGTACATGGCAAAAGACGAAGAACGACAACACTGGGAATAGAATTTTTAATAAAGATCGCTGTTAAATGTCCAATGATGAAGACTGAAATAAAGAGGAATATTAATTTAAAAATGGAATGAAAGTAGTACTTATTGAAGATGAAAAGCCGGCAGCCCGCAGGCTTCACCGCATGCTGTCCAAAGAAAATCTGGAGGTGGAAACCATGCTGCATTCTGTTGCTGAGGGAATAACCTGGTTTTCAGAAAATGAACATCCTGATCTTATATTCCTTGATATTCAATTGAGCGACGGACTTTCTTTCGAGATTTTTGAAAAGGTGGATGTTAAGAGTGCCGTGATTTTCACCACAGCCTATGATGAATATGCTTTAAAGGCCTTCAAACTGAACAGTGTTGATTATCTTCTCAAGCCCATTGATCAAAACGAATTACATTCGGCTGTAGCAAAATTTAAATCGGTCAATAAATCACAATCGACTCAATTTGACGCAAATTATTTTAAGGAATTGCTGACCGGGAAATCGTATAAAACCCGCTTTACCATAAGTGTAGGCCAACATTTAAAAATCGTCGAAACGAGCGAAATAACCTGTTTTTATACCGAAAATAAGGCTACCTACCTCAAAAATGAGCACGGGAGATCCTATCTGCTAGATACCACCTTAGATATGCTGGAAAAGGAACTGGATCCCGAAAAGTTCTTTAGGATCAACCGCCAGGTTATCATTCAGCTTAAAGCCATTGAAGATATTGTGGCGTACACAAATTCAAGGTTAAAGATAAACTTAAAAAAAGTGGATGGAAGCGCGTTTATCGTTGCCCGCGAACGCGTAAAGGATTTCAAAAACTGGCTGGAATAGAGTATTTATGGGCAATTAACGTACAAAAACCAACTCATTTTTATCAAGATTAGAGTATTCTTCGCTAAAACCATAACCCTCATAATCAAAACCTTTAAGCTCGTCAAGCGTTTCAACATTCTTGTCTATGATATAGCGCACCATGAGTCCGCGGGCTTTTTTGGCATAAAAGGCAATGATTTTCAGCTTTCCATTTTTGTAATCTTTAAAAACCGGGGTAACCACGGGAACTTTTAGTTTTTCCACTTTGACTGATTTAAAATATTCCTGACTCGCCAGATTAAGAAAAATTTCGTCTTTTTTAAGTTCGTCATTGAGCGCGTTTGTAATCTTATCGTCCCAGAATTCATAAAGGTTCTCATCGTGACCAGACTTTAATTTTGTACCCATTTCCAGGCGGTAAGGCTGCATAAGATCCAGTGGACGTAAAATTCCATAAAGGCCAGAGAGAATACGCAATGTATCCTGTAGCTTGTCAATTTTTTCCGTAGGGATACTGTAGGCATCAAGGCCGGTGTAAACATCACCGTCAAATGCGTACATCGCCGGGCGCGCATTTTTTTTAGTAAAAGGTGTTTCAAAATCTTTATAGCGCTGGTAGTTAAGGTCAGCCAACTTATCGCTAATACTCATAAGCGCTGCTACTTCAGCTTTTGTTTTTCGCTCCAGTTTTTTATTGAGTGTTACCGCCTCTTCCAGAAACCTGGGTTGTGTGGCCCGGGAAGTGGGCATTTTTGAATCATAATCCAGTGATTTGGCAGGGGAAACGACAATTTTCATAACTTTTGTTTGTTGCAAAAATAATAAATAGACAGGGATGAAAGGACTATTCTTCATAGCGATACGTAAGCATTCCATAAAAGAAATCTATATAATACGCTCGATAACTGTTTGCAATAAAGAGTTACTCGACCAGTGCTGCCAGGCGATAAATTCCTTGTTTTTGAAGTTATTTGATCTTAGCCGCTAAGCTAGATCTCGTTCTCTATATTTGCAAAATCTGAAAAACAGCAATAAATTGATAAAAAGGGGCGATAAAGGCCTGTTTTTTGACCATTTTTAGACCAAATTTGACAAATTTTGACTTGTTTTCGGTTAAACCATAATTACTCAAAGACATTACTATTTATGAATAGGATTTTTACTTTATGCATTTTTACATTATTCCATATAAATGCCATTGGTCAGGAAAATACAGACCTGGCAGTAAAACTGGTTCAGTCAAACCCTACGACCACCATAAATGACGGCGAAGTAGAAGCAGAGGTTCAGGGCGGTAAAAAACCTTACAAATACCAGTGGTCCAATAACGCGACCCCGCTTACGGCCTCAAAGGCGAAAGGACTTACAGAAGGAATTTCCTATAGCTTAACGGTGACCGATGCCGAGGGACAAAGCGTAAAGAAGAATTTTGAAATACCCGCAGAATCCATTACCGAAAACTTCAATGGCTGGATGAAACCCGCTGTTAAACAAATGGCCGCCATATTATTTTGGGATCCCTTTGAAGCTGTTGGTATTTATGATCCACAGGTTTACATTGACTCAAAAGAGATACCGATACCCAACTGGGACGCAACTACCGAAAAGAAATTTTATCTTAAAAAATGGCTCAAAGGAAAAGGTGAACGTGTACAAGAGGGAGAAAAAATAGCCCTTGTAAGCAAAGAAAACGCGGAGGATATTGCTATTTATTCCCCTAATACGGGAACGCTGCATTATCTTGTAGAAGAAGGCAACGTGATTTTTAACCCAGAAAATAAAGAACATGTTATAGAGCAGGGGGCGCATCATGTTGCTGAATTGACTTTTGATGAACCCATTGCGTTGCTGCATCCCAACGGGACGCAACGTAAAAATGCTATTCCCTTTATTGTGATCTGGCTTATCATAGGGAGTATATTCTTTACGATTAAGTTGGGCTTTGTCAACATTAGCGGTTTTAGGCATTCCATAGCGCTGGCCAAGGGAAAATTTGATGATCCGGATGCACCTGGTAAAATACGGCATTTTCAGGCCATGACCACAGCAGTTTCGGCCACGGTGGGACTGGGTAATATTGCCGGGGTAGCGGTAGCCATTTCGCTAGGTGGAGCAGGCGCTACGTTCTGGATGTTTATTGCAGGGTTTTTTGCCATGTCGCTCAAGTTTGTAGAATGTACACTGGGTGTCAAATACCGAACGATCAAGGAAGACGGCCGTATTTTTGGTGGGCCCATGAACTATTTACGCTATGGCTTAGAAAAGCGGAACATGAAAGGATTGGGCAAGTTTCTGGCCGTGCTGTTTGCCGTGCTGGGAGTAGGTGCTTCTTTTGGAGGTGGAAATATGCTACAATCCAATCAGGCTTTTGAGATCGTTGCCAGTCAAATACCTTTGCTACAGGGTCACGGTTTTTATTTTGGTATTGGATTTGCCGTGCTCGTGGGGATCGTTATCATAGGCGGTATAGATAGTATTGCCAATGTGACCAGTAAAGTGGTTCCTTTTATGGCGCTGGTTTATATTGTGGGCTGCCTTATCGTGATTGGCTTTAATATTGAGAATATAGGCAACGCTTTTTCAGCGATATTCAACGGGGCGCTTTCCCCCCAAGCCATGAAAGGTGGTTTTCTGGGCGTACTGATCATAGGTCTGCAACGGGCCGCATTCTCCAGTGAGGCCGGTGTGGGATCTGCAGCCATTGCCCATAGTGCCTCTAAAACCAATAATCCTATTGCAGATGGTTTTACCGCACTGGTAGAACCTTTTATTGACACCATGGTAGTTTGCACGATGACCGCGCTGGTGCTCATTTTTACAGGAATGCACGAAGTAGATGGCATGGGCGGGGTAGAGCTTACCTCAGATGCTTTTGCCAGCGTGATTTCCTGGTTTCCCAATGTACTGGCTTTTGCCGTGTTCCTTTTTGCTTTTTCAACAATGGTTTCCTGGTCGTATTATGGAATGCGCTCCTGGACCTATCTTTTTGGCCAGAGTAAAAAATCAGAAATGATTTATAAAAGTATTTTTCTTTTATTTATCGTTCTTGGTGCTTCGGTGAGTCTGGGTTCTGTACTGGATTTTTCTGATATGATGATCCTTGCCATGTCTTTTCCCAATATTATAGGGCTTTACATTATGTCTGGAGAAGTGCGTGATGATATGAAAGACTATTTAAAACGACTCAAAAATGGGGAGTTGTTTATGGTCAAAGATTCCCGCTAAAGAGAGTATTGCAGAAAGGGTCGAAAGCGTAATCATTCTTCAGGGCTCATAGAAATATAAGAACTATTGAAGGCATTGGATATTTTCTCCCGAATGCCTTCTGCTTTATTATCTAAAAATCAAAATAATTGGCCAATTGCGAATTTTATTTTTCGTCAAAGCCATTTGTGTGGTTTGCAAACAGTACTCCTCTATGTATTAAAGCCGTTGGATCTTTACGCCCTATTTCTCGTTAGTATGCTGAATTTCTATTTATCAAATTCTAAAAAAATTTAGAAATAAAATAGGAATTTGTATATATTTACTGGGCTCTCATATATTAAATCATCGGCATTGCTCATAAAAGAATTTCCCAAACCTTTCGTTTTTATCAATAAAGGGACGGAGCGGGCTGAGTTTTATTCTCCACAAAACAGGTACCGCCATATAAATGTTTTATATCTAAATCCTAAAATAAGAATACATCGCGCCTTTATATGGGAGTTGGAACTTCAATAGATACTATTTTCATTTTTTGCCTGAATAACGTAGCGTATACCTAGACGTTAGAATTGCTTTATAGTGATGCGTTAAGAATTGATAACAAGTCTTCAATATATTTTAGTAACCCTTTTCATTCTACGGAACATTTTTAGTTTTATAGATTATTTAAAAGTTAACCTATTCTGAGTTGTACATGATGTTTTCAAAGTATTTACAAATAAGTATTCCCTTGATAGGCTCACTACTCTTTATGAGTTGTGAGGATGCATCCCTTTTCAAAGAAAAAAGCACGGAAAGTTCGGGTTTGAATTTTGAGAATACACTGGTTGAAACTTCAGATTTTAATGTGGTAACGTATGAATACGCCTATAACGGTGGTGGTGTAGCGGTAGGCGATCTCAATAGTGACGGCTTGCCAGACGTTTATATTTCTGGAAATCAGGTGTCCAACAAACTTTTTATAAACAAGGGCAACCTGAAATTTGAGGATGTTACCCGTGCAGCAGAAATTAAGGAAAAAAAAGGCTGGAAAACAGGGACGGTAATGGCAGATGTCAACGGGGATGGGCTGTTGGATATTTATTTAAGTTATTCTGGCAACGCTCCTTCTGAAGGTGTTACAACACCGGTAATCGAAGCCTATGAAGGCCGCTCCAACCAATTATTTATAAATCAGGGAAATAATGCATATAACATTCCGGTTTTCAAGGAAATGTCCAGAGAATATGGTCTTGATGCTGTGGGCACCTTTAGTACACAAGCCTATTTTTTTGATTATGACCTGGACGGCGACCTGGATATGTTTCTGCTCAACCATGCCAATAAGTTTCAAAACAATCTTTTTAACGTAAAACAATTAAGAAGCAAAAGACATCCTTATTTTGGCAATAAACTCTTCAAAAACACGAATAATAAATTTACTGAGGTATCTGATGTATCTGGCATTATGGGCAGTGGTATTAATTTTGGTTTAAGTGCCTCTGTAAGTGATCTTAACAAAGATGGATACGCTGATATTTTTGTCACAAACGATTATTCTGAACAGGATTTTTGCTATTTAAATCAGCAGGACGGTACTTTTAAAGAAGTATCGCATTCTGCCTTTGGACATTTATCAAAACTTTCAATGGGCTCAGATATTGCAGATGTAAACAACGACCTAAAACCAGATATTTTTGTAGTGGATATGCTGCCAGAAGATAACTACAGGCAGAAGTCTTTAAAGGGAGCAGATAAATTCAATCGCGAGCGTATGCTTATAGATAGTGGTTACCATCACCAGTATATGCGAAATACCCTTCAATTGAATATGGGGCTAAAGCCTGATACTACCTTGGCATTTTCAGAAATAGCCCAGATTTCAGGGATCTCAAATACAGACTGGAGTTGGGCACCACTAATTGCGGATTATGATAACGATGGGCGCAAGGATATTTTTATTACCAATGGTTATTTGAGAGATTACAGCAATCTTGATTTTAATAATTATACGGTATATGAAGCGGTTGAAGAAGCCAGAAAGAGTAATAAAGAGCTTGATCTGGGACTTTTAATTGGCAAGATACCAAGTACCAAAATAGCGAATTATGCCTATAAGAACGAAGGAAATACTCATTTTGAAAAAGCAACAAAGGCCTGGGGATTAGATAAAAAGCAGGTCTCCAACGCGGCGGCGTATGCAGATTTTGATAACGATGGCGATCTGGACCTCCTTATCAACAATCTCAACGAGCCAGTTTCCCTTTACGAGAACACGGCAAGTAGTGATAAGCACCTACATTACATAAAAATCAGTTTAACAGGATCTCAGAAAAATACATTTGCGCTGGGTTCTAAAATAACGATCACCTTGGCAAATGGGGAAAAAATTTATCAGGAGGCTTATTACGGTAGGGGGTATCAATCGTCTGTGGAGCCTCTTATGACCATAGGACTAGGTAAGACAGCGGTAATTCAAGAATTGGAAGTAATCTGGCCATCAATGAAGAAAACAACGTTAAAAAACGTAAATGCAGACAAGGTTTTAGTACTTTCTGAAAAAGATGCGCAAGAACCTTATCAAAATTCAACAGAATTACAGCAAAATCTACTGACAGCGGTAACTGAAATTTCAGGTTTGGATTTTAAGCACAAGGAAAATAATTATGTAGATTTTTACAACGAGAGCCTCATTCCCTATCAATTATCAAAAATGGGAGGGAACGCTAGTGTGGCAGATGTCAATGCAGACGGGAATGATGATGTATATTTTGAGGGCGCTAAAGATCAAATGTCTCAGTTATTCCTGGGTACAGATGAGGGCAGGCTTGTTTTAAACAACGAGGACCAACCCTGGATAGCAGCTATGGATGTGGAAAAGGAAGATGCCGCATCACTTTTCTTTGACGCTGATGGAGACGGTGATTTGGACCTCTACGTAGTGAGCGGCGGTAATGAATATTATGATGGAAAAGTCTATTATCAGGACCGTTTGTATATAAATGATGGAACGGGTAAGTTCAGCAAAACCGAAAAGGTACTGCCCGATATGAAATTTAGTGGGGGAACAGTCGCAGCAGCAGATTATGATAAAGATGGGGATCTTGATTTATTTGTAGGCGGAAGGGTGAGTGGAAATAATTATCCCATGACGCCGCGCAGTACCATTTTAAAAAACGAAAGTAAAGGAGGTGTTTTAAAATTTACGGCGCAATCTTATCCAGATCTTGATCATATAGGAATGACTACTGCTGCAATATGGGAAGACATTGACCATGACTCCTGGCCAGATCTCATAATTGTGGGGGAGTGGATGCCTATCACCATAATAAAAAATGAAAAAGGTATCCTGAAAAATGCAACTCAGGACTACGGTCTTTCCCATACCAATGGATGGTGGTTAAGTGTCGTTGCAGCAGACATCGATGAGGATGGGGATACTGATTTTCTGTTGGGAAACTTAGGATTGAATACGGAGTTTAAGGCGTCAGAGTCAGAACCCATGCGATATTATATACAGGATATTGATAAAAACGGAAGAATAGATCCACTGCTTACCTATTATAATCAGGGAGTAAGCTATCCATTACCTGGTAGGGACGAACTTCTGGGTCAAGTACCCAGTTTAAAAAAGTATTTTAAGACCTATGATAGCTACGCCAGGACCACAACAGAGGAACTTATGGCAACAGCGAGCATAACGCCAGTTTTTACCCTAAATATTAATAAGCTACAGTCCTCTTATCTTATAAATAATGGTAATGGCACTTTTAAAATACAACATTTACCCAGGGAAGTTCAGGTATCTGCGGTACAGGATTTTATCTATGAAGACTTTAATGGAGACGGGAGCAAGGAAGTTTTAGCTGCAGGCAATTTGTACCCTTTCCGCGTAAATATTGGTAAAATTGATGCTTCTTTTGGAGCATTATTGACATTTAAGAACGATAAGTTTATAACCGAAGATTCGGCTAAGAAAGTCTGGTTGGGTGGAGACATACGCGATTTGAATGTGATGCGCTTCAAATCAGGTAAACGGAGGTTGCTCGTAACGCGTAACGACGACAAAACTAGTTTGTACAAAATTAACAATTAGTCTAAGTACATAAATAATTGCGTTGCTAAAAAAATTGGTTTACAAGTCTTATCCCAAAATGTTGCTTAGTTTATCCTTTAAAAGAATGTAGTATTAAAAGATAATTGCGGCTTTATATTAAGCGATTTTCAAAAAAATCATAGAATAAGAGCAGTTAAATTGATGATGTAGGCATTATGGAATTGTCGAAATACTTTATCCCAATTTCTAATACTTTCAATACAATATTCTACTAAAACTTCACAAAGTTTAAACTCATATCATAAGCGTTAGAGCACTATACTTACAGCATTTTTTTCGTTAAAATCTTTTAGCTTGATAATTTTCAAAACTGAGAATTGGTTTTTTGTTATCAATTCCCAGTTGACCCTATTTTGAGATTTCGTTACTGTCAAAAGACTTAATACTAAGCTAAGGTGGGTAGAATACATCATATGATGCAACTTTTGCTTTTCTCTGTTAGAAATTTATCTTCCTCATTACATCTATTATTATAATCGAAAAAGGTCCACTTATTATTTAAAATTTTAACAGATATAGCGTGTGATGTTACCTATGCAAAAGAATATGTAACATAATGCAGGTGTGTTTTTTTAATAAGAAGATACATTTGCAGGTGTAAAGATGAGAATATGATAACACAATATGTTAAAAGGTGTGAATTTATCATTTCAATCGCATTTTGATTTTTTTTTAAATGTCTTCATATATGGATACTCATAAAAATAAATCAGTTTAATTTATGCTTTTCTCACCCTTTATAGAGCGAAAATTTTTTAATTCGGGCAATTTAACCATTCGCTGAAGAAGGGATTATCAGATTTTTTTTAATTGTTACTATATCGATTTCGTACCATTTTTTCACTTGTCAATAAGAAAATATGAAAATAAGATTATTACAAAAAACGTACTTATCAAAGGCTTGGATTCTGGGGATTCTAATTCAACTCGTTTTTGTGTGGGACTTATCATCTAAAGAAAGTGAGTACTCTTTAAAATATGAAGTAAATCCAGTACAACAGGAAACCGTAACGGGGACTGTAGTTTCCGCCAGTGACGGTATGCCGATACCTGGAGTCAATGTACTTATAAAAGATGCTGCGGGGATGGGAACGGTAACAGACTTTAATGGGACCTATACCATCGAAGTAGGTTCAGCAGATACAATATTGATTTTTAGTTATGTAGGTTTTAAAACCGTGGAGCGGGAAGTAGGTGAAAATAAAATTATCGATATGACCATGGAGGCCGATGAGACGGCTCTGGAAGAAGTGGTCATCATAGGTTATGGACAACAAAAGAAGGAAAGCGTAGTTGCCGCGATATCGCAAACTTCAGGAGAAGTTCTGGAGCGGTCAGGTAATGTCCCCAATTTAGGCTCAGCATTGGCAGGTAATGTGCCCGGAGTCATTACAACAGCGAGTACAGGTTTGCCAGGCGCAGAGAACCCACAAATATTTATAAGAGGTCAGAGCAGCTGGAACGGAGGAGGACCTCTTATTCTTGTAGACGGTATTGAGCGTCCTATCAACACAGTCGCTGTAAGTTCGGTTGAATCGATATCCGTTTTAAAGGATGCTTCGGCAACTGCGGTTTACGGTGTGCGTGGAGCAAACGGCGTTATTTTAATAACTACAAAAAGAGGTAAAATTGGCAAGGCTGTATTAAGGGCACGGCTCAATACTACAGTCAAAACAGCATCAAAATTACCGGGTAAGAAGGATTCCTATGATACCTTTTTGGTACGTAATCAGGCCATTGAAAATGAGCTTTCCAGGACACCTGCCGCATGGGGAGCGTATATGCCCCAGGATATTATAGACAAATATCGTTTCCCTGCTGATTTGGCCGAAAGTGAACGCTATCCCAATGTAGACTGGGATGAGGCTCTATTTAGGGATTTTGCGCCGGCTTACAATGCGAACCTGAATATTAGTGGTGGGTCTGAATTTGTCAAGTATTTTGCAGGTGTTGATTTTCAATATGAAGGTGACTTATTAAAAGAATACGATAATTCAAGGGGCTACCAGCCGGGATTCGATTTTAACAGATTAAACGTTCGGACTAATTTGGATTTTCAATTAACGCCCAGTACTGTGTTCAAGGTAGGACTTTCAGGCTCCTACGGGGTACGTAAAACACCGTGGGATTTTAATGGAAATCAATATGTGTACTGGATCGCAGCATACTCAACACCGCCTGATATCTATTTACCCCAATATTCAGATGGAGCCTGGGGTTATGACGCTCCGTCAGGCGGTGGGGAAGGGAATGCAATACGAAATCTTGCCATAAGTGGGGTTCAATATTTAACAAATACGCAGCTGCAAACCAATTTTAGCCTGGAGCAAGAACTTGATATGTTAATCAAGGGACTAGAATTTAATGGTACTATTGGTCTTGACAATACATTTGTAGAAAGAAATAGAGGTGTAAATGATCTTTTTAACAACCCACAGGAAAAGTATATTGACCCAAATACAGGGATTACTACCTACAGACAAACCTTTGATGCAAATACGGGATTTAATTATCAACAAGGTATACGATGGAATGCCGCCCCAGGTGAGGTAGACGATGATTCTTCCTTTAGAAGGTTGTTTTATCAGGCTCAACTAAATTATTCTACAACTATTGAGGATTACCATGACTTTACTGCAATGGGACTTTTTAATAGGAATGAATTTGCTAGTGGTAGCGTTTTGCCCTTCTATCGCGAAGACTGGGTTTTTCGTACTACTTATGGATATGACAACAGATATTTGATTGAATATAATGGAGCCTACAATGGGTCTGAACGTTTTGGTCCAGAAAACCGTTTCGCGTTTTTTTCATCAGGAGGATTGGGGTGGAACATATCGAATGAACGTTTTATGCAAAAATTCAAGTTTATAAATAATCTTAAGCTCAGGGCTTCCTATGGAGAGATTGGGGATGATAATGTAGAAGCTCGCTTTCTATATCAGACACAATGGGCCTACGAAGGTCAGGCGCGACTGGGAACTACGGGAGAGCAGGCAGAACAAAGCCCATATGTGGGATATATTGAGACGGCCGTGGGTAATCCAGACATTAGCTGGGAGAAAGTAAAAAAAGCAAACATAGGTTTGGACTTTGGTTTTCTTAATGGAGCTATAGGAGGAAGTGTTGACTATTTTCGTGATGAACGTGTTGATATATTAATTACAGGTAATGATAGGGCTATACCTTCCTATTACGGTACCACTGCACCGGTAGCAAATTTAGGTACTGTGGAAAATGAGGGTTATGAATTGGTTTTAAACCTGAATCATGCTTTCAGTCAGAACTTTAGCATGTTTGCAGAACTCAATATGACCCATGCCAAGAATAAGGTAATAGACCGTGATGACCCGGGGTTGCTTGAGGATTACCAAAAAAGATCCAATAAGTTAATCAATCAGGCGCGTACCTTCATAGATGCAGGATTTTATAATACCTGGGACGAGGTATATGGTACGACTCAATTTAATAGTGGTGATGACTACAAACTTCCTGGGGATTACCAGATAAACGATTTTAACGCTGATGGTATTATAGACAATTTTGATGTGGTGCCCTATGGTTTTGCAGGAGCTCCACAAAATACGTATAACGCAACCGTAGGATTTAACTGGAAGGGTCTCAGCGGTTTTGTTCAGTTATTTGGGGTCAACAATGTAACACGGCAGGTGGTTTTCAACAGTCTTGGCAATCAAAACAATATCGTTTATGATGAAGGATCTTACTGGAGCAAAGACAATACAAACGCAGATGCCCCGGTGCCTAGATGGCTTTCCTTACCTAACGGAGCATCGAGTGGCTCTCGTTTTTTCTACGATGGATCCTATGTACGTTTAAAAAATGCCGAGATCGCATACACAATCAATGAAGATTCCAGGTTGCTTGAAAGTTTAGGTTTACAAAGCCTGCGCTTGTTTTTGAACGGTAATAATCTGTATATCTGGACAAAAATGCCAGATGACAGAGAATCAAATTTTGCAGGAACGGGATGGGCATCCCAAGGTGCATATCCTACTGTTAAGCGATTTAATTTAGGATTGAACATCACCTTTTAAAGAAAAATATCATGAAAAAAAATTTTAGTATTGGTGCAAGGTGCTTCTTGATAATTATGCTGTTCGCATTATTCCCATCGTGTGAAGATTATCTTGATAGAGAACCTGAATCTATCATTTCTTCTGAAGAGGCGTTTAAAAACTTCACAAACTTTCAAGGTTTTACAGAAGAGCTGTATCACTGTATTCCAGATTTTTCTAACGCGTATTGGACAAATTCCTGGAACTGGGGTGAAGATGAGATCACTTCTGCAGATATGAATTTCCATGTGGTCCACGCTTTTGACGATGGAAATTTCTGGGGATGGCAAAGCGAATTTGATGGCTGGGGTGCTTCCTGGCTCAACCAGGCAGACGCTTCCCGTAATGATGATAGATTTCAAAAAGATCTATGGAAAAACGGGTGGTACGGCATACGCAAGACAAATCTGGGTCTTGAGAATATGGACCTAATGACAGATGCCACTCCAGAGGAGAGGGATTTTATAAAGGGACAGCTCTTATTCTTTAGAGGATGGTTTCATTTTCAGCTTATGCAATATTTTGGAGGAATGCCATACATAGATTATGTTTTACCTAGTGATGAAGCATTAACCTTACCTAGATTGAGCTATCAGGAATGCGCGGATCTTGCTGCTGCAGATTTACGGGAAGCTGCTGATCTTCTCCCTATTGATTGGGATGATACACAACCCGGTGCAGCAACCAGGGGGAAAAATGATTTAAGGATCAATAAAATTATGGCGCTGGGTTATTTGGGTAAGAATTATTTATGGGCGGCAAGTCCATTAATGAACTCGGAATCCAACGGGGCCAATGGATATGAATTAGAGTATGCAAAATTAGCTGCGTCTGCCTTTGGTGAGTTACTGGCGCTTTGTGAAAGTGGTGAGTCGTCCTATGAATTGGTGAATTTTGAGGATTATAGTGTCAACTTTTATACAACCGGTCAGGGCTGGCGTATACCTGGTGGAAGTGAGGCCATTTTTAGAGGGCCCTATTTTGGTGCAAATGGATCCAATTATGGAACCACAAAACAGTACCAACCAGCTATTATTCAGGATGGTAGTAATTTCATGCCCACGGCAAACTATGTCAATTATTACGGAATGGCCAATGGACTACCTATACCTGACATTACCAAACCCGATGCAAAATCTGGTTATGATCCTGAATATCCCTGGAGAGGGAGGGACCCCAGATTCTACCATGATATAATTTATGATGGTGTACAGGTGATACAGGGAGCCATGCCAGATGATGTTGAGAACAATAGATATGCTAATTTATTTACTGGCGGTAGTTATAGAGACGTAAATACCGGGAGCCGTTCTGGTTTTTTAAATTACAAATTCATTCCAATTACGGCAAATAGATACGATGATGGCTTCAATTATGGAGCGAACCTTAATTTACATTTGCCCTGGATGCGCTTATCTGACGTGTACTTAATGTATGCCGAAGCCGCATCTGAAGGATTTGGTACGCTGAATGGAAAATCACCCAACTTTTCAAAAACTGCTGTTGAGGCATTAAATGTAGTCAGGGAACGTGCTGGAGTGGGATTATTTGGCAGTTCCGAAGGCAGTAATGGAAGTTCTTTAGAATATTTTAGAAGTGAACTAAGGCGAGAGCGCGCTGTAGAATTATCCTTTGAGGGTCATCGCTTTAATGATTTAAGAAGGTGGATGTTATTGATAAAAGAGCCCTACACTTTAAAAACTTCTTTGGAATTTGATAGGGCAGGAGAATTTAATACGGAGGATCCTACCCAGAACAGAGTCCTAAATATTAGGGAAGAGCTCATCCTGCAAAGAAATTACTCTGCCAGACATTATTGGCTGCCCTTAAAAGTAGCTGACGTTAATATGTATCTGGAGTTTCCACAAAACCCAGGCTGGTAATAAGGATCAACCCTATATTGATTTACGGAATGAAAATTTATATAATCCAAACGTAATTTTAAATGAAATACTTACAAACAAAATTTGTTCTGTTTGCATTGATTGCTCTATTCTCACTCGAGGTCTGCGCACAGGCTAACGATCAGATTACCTTTGAGAGTCATATACTTGATAAAAAGGGAAATCCTATCGAGGGGGCTATTATTCGATCTCAAGAGGAGGATACCAGTACAACAAGTGATGAATCAGGTTATTTCTCGATGGTAGTGAATCAGGGTTCTTTTGTTGATATATCTGCTAGCGGCTATAAATCCCTCTCCGTAAAAACGGTAGAAGAACAGGGTGATATAGTATTGGAAAGCGGCTCTGATGAAGAGGTGCAAATTGCATTTGACAAAGTAGATAAGGATGAGGTTATCGCAGGGGGGACTTCTTATGTTAATCTTCCAGAAATATTGGAAAAAAATTATACAACCTATAGTCTGGATGGTTTAAATGCGTTTGTAGGCGGTTTAGATGGAAATAATATATGGGGAATGGGTGATTATCTGGTTTTGGTAGATGGAATTCCGAGGGACCCGGATACCGTTTTACCTGTAGAAATTGATCAAATTACGTTTTTGAAGGGAGTAACGGCAGTTTCCCTGTATGGAAGCAGAGCCGCTCAGGGAGTAATTTATATTACCACTAAGCGTGGTGAGATAGGCAAGCAGAAAATTGATGTGCGTGTCAATGCAGGTATGTTTGTCCCAAAAAGATTTCCAAAGTATTTGGGCTCTGCTGAATATATGACCTTTTATAACGAAGCCCGGCAAAATGATGGTTTGTCCCCGCTTTATACAGATGAGAATATCTTTAACAGTGCTTCTGGGAATAATAGGTTTAGATATCCTGATGTAAACTATTATAGCGACGAATATTTAAATAAAGTTTATCAACGTTATGATGCAACATTGCAAATATCAGGAGGGAATGAGCAGGCACGGTATTATACAGATGTTGGCTTTTATAGGACTGGGGATCTTATCGATTTTGGTCAGGCTGAAAATAATAAGACTGAACGTTTTAATGTAAGAGGAAATGTAGATTTAAAACTAAATGACTGGATCTCTGCCTCACTCGGTGCGAACGCAATATATTATAATGGACGTGGTGTAAATACAGATTACTGGAACAGTGCGGCTACTATACGACCTAATAGATTTTCTCCCTTAGTGCCCATAGATTTTATTGCAGAAGATAATCAAGCAGCCCAGGTATTAATCAACAACAGTTCTAACATTGTAGATGGAAGATACCTATTGGGAGGAACTCAGGTAGATCAAACCAATTCCTTTGCAGCTATATATGCGGGTGGTTATAGCACCTTCACCAGTAGACAGTTTCAGTTCAATGCGGGTGTAGATGCTGATCTGGACCGCGTTTTAAAAGGTTTGACGTTCAATACTATGTTTGGGGTGGATTACGCCACTTCTTATGTTCAATCCTTTGATAATGAATACGCTGTCTATCAAGCCAATTGGAACAATATGGATGGGGATGATGTTATTGGTAGTTTAACGAGGTATGGACAGGATGCTTCTGATGGTGTACAGAATATTGACGGCAGCAATTACAATCAGACCATTTACTTTTCTGGGCAATTTAACTATAAAACGTCTTTTGATAAAGATAATCACTTATCTGCAATGTTAATGGGAGGAGGCTGGCAACAGTTGCAGTCTGGCGTATATCACCGGTTAAGTAACGTGAATTTAGGTCTTCAATTGTCTTATGATTATAAAGAAAAATATTATTTTTTATTCAATGAGGCCGTAGTTCATTCTGCCCGGTTTGCCAAAGGGGAGCGTACAGGTTATTCGCCTACAGCTACGGTAGCCTGGAAGATAGGGAAAGAGGAATTCTTTGACAATTCGTCAATCGTAAACAATTTAGAACTCTCTGTTTCTGCTGGTGTTCTTAGCACAGACTTAGGTATTGATGACATAGGGGAGGATAATGAAAATAATTATTTTTTATATCAAAATGTGTACACTCAGACAGATGGCTCGTATTATAGCTGGAGAGACGGCGCATTAATAAGAACCACGGAATCTCGACAGGGAGCAAACTTTGATTTGACCTATGCCAAAAGAAAAGAAATAAATGTAGCGCTAAACGGATCTCTATTTAACAACTCCATCGATTTCAAGACCGCTTTTTTTGCCAATAGAATGAAAGGGAACATCATCCAGGCTTCCGTTTTATATCCTGATTATTTCTCAACGGGGTTTCCTAACAGTTCTTTTATACCTTTTATAAATTATGACAATGATGATCGTATAGGTGTTGATTTTGATATCACTTACAATAAAGAAATAGGTAATGTTCAATGGTCTATTGGTCTTGCGGGTATTTATTATGATACAAAAGCAGCTAAAAGAGCTGAAGAGCAGTTTGAAAATGAGTACCAGTTTAGGCAGGGTTCTCCCCTGGATGGGATTTGGGGATTGCGAAGTGATGGTTTTTTCGAAAATGCCGAAGCTATTGAAAATGGATCAAATCAAGATGCCCTGGGCGATGTAGCACCAGGAGATATACGTTATATTGATCAAAACGGGGACGGTATCATTAATAATCAAGATGAGGTCTATCTTGGGAAAGCAGGCTGGTATGGGTCTCCTTTATCAGGAGGTTTGCACCTTTCTGCTAAATGGAAAGATTTAACATTTTTTGCACTTGCGACCGGACAGGCTGGGGCCTATGCGATGAAGGATAATTCCTATTTTTGGATAGATGGAGAGGATAAATATTCAGCCGTAGTGAGAGATCGCTGGACGCCAGAAACTGCAGACTCAGCTACATATCCCAGGTTGACCTCTCAGAGCGGTTCTAATAACTTTAGGTCATCAGATTTCTGGATGTATAGCACAGATCGTATTGATCTCGCAAAGGTTCAGATAAGCTATGACTTGCCAAAAGCTGTCCTTCAAGGTTCTTTCTTCAAGAATTTAAATATCTATATGAGCGGGGCAAACCTATTAACAATTTCCTCAGAAGCCGAGCTTATGGAACTGGATATTGAGGGTCCTCCCAGAACGCGATTTTACAATATTGGAGTTAAAGCTCTATTTTAATTTATTCACAAAGTACATATGAAAGGTATGAACAATAGAATAGCCTATTTATTGATGATGTTATTGGCATTTACAAGCTGTCAGGACGTGTTTGAACCTGCTATTGAAAACATACGCGGGTTGGATGATGCCTACGAGGAGGCGACTTACGCTGAAGGGTTACTAATTAATGGATACATTAGGATCCCTACTTTAGGTTGGTCTTTTAATGATGTAGCTACAGACGATGCGGTAACAAATGATATTGAGAATAATTACAGGCAAGCAGCGACCGGGCGGTGGGCATCTAATTATAATCCATTTTCTCAGTGGCAAAATTCACGTGCTGCAATACAGTATTTAAATATTTTTTTATCAGAGGCAGACAATGTTGAATGGGCGACTGATGAAGACATTAGGCAGCTTTATAACCGGCGTCTCAAGGGCGAGGCTTACGGTTTGCGTGCGCTTCATATGTATTATTTGCTACAGGCGCATGCAGGTCCCATAGATGGAGAATTGTTAGGTGTTCCATTAATTCTTGACCCCGAAGATCCTACTTCTGAATTTAACATTTCCAGGGCCACTTTTAGTACCTGTATGAACCAGCTTTTGAGTGATCTTGACCAAGCAGAACAAATTTTGGCTTTGGACTTTGAGGATATATCAGATCCCAGTTTACTTCCCACCGGTTTTACTGATGTAAACGATTTTAATCGTGTTTTTGGTGAAAGAGGCCGGCAACGTGTAAGTGGCAGAATTGTGAAAGCTATAAGGGCGCAGGCAACACTACTTGCCGCAAGTCCGGCTTATAGTAGTGCAAGTGATGTATCATGGCAAGATGTAGCTGACAGTGCGGGAGAGGTGCTATCCTTAAATGGAGGAATTGGTGGTTTGGCACCTAGTGGGCATACATGGTATTCCAACACTGATCAAATTGCGGGTCTGGGTGGAGGATCAAATCCTCCCGAGATTTTATGGAGGGGGGATGTAGCTAACAATAATGATCTGGAACAAAACCATTTTCCTCCATCCCTAAATGGAGCTGGAAGACTAAACCCTACCCAAAATCTAGTGGACGCATTTCCCGCGGCCAATGGTTACCCTATTGAAAACGCTGAGAGTGGTTATGATGAGAATACGCCTTACAGTGATAGAGATCCACGTCTTGGGACTTATATCTTGATAAATCAATCAACAGCCGGGGTAAATAATACAACCATTATCACTGCGGCAGATGGCAATACAATAGATGCGATCAACAGGGAGGCCACTTCAACCAGAACGGGATATTACCTTAGAAAATTACTAAGACAAGATGTAAATTTAAGCAATACTACAACAACGACACAGCTGCATTACAAGCCAAGAATACGGTATACTGAGCTTTATCTTATTTATGCCGAAGCTGCCAATGAGGCCTGGGGACCATCTGGTACCGGATCTTTTGCTTTTTCAGCTTTTGATGTAATTGAAGCCATCAGGTCACGGGCGGGAATTGCTCAGCCGGATGCATACTTAGAATCTTTACGAGGGGACAAGAATGCAATGCGGGAATTGATAAGGAATGAAAGAAGGCTTGAATTATGTTTTGAAGGTTTTCGATTTTGGGATTTACGTCGTTGGGGCCTCAATCTAAACGAAACTGCAGAAGGGGTATTCATTGAGAATGGTATTCCGGAGATGATTGATGTTGAACCGCGTAATTATCAGGAATATATGCAATATGGGCCAGTTCCTTACAGTGAGCTTTTGAAGTTTGATGCCCTACAGCAAAATCAGGGTTGGTAAACAAGACCCCTTTTAAGAACAATATACTTTAATAGGACACAGATGAGAAAAAACTTTTTTTTACTATTATTTTTTATAGCTGCCATTTTTACATCCTGTGAAAATGGGGACTGGGAATTTCCCGATTATAAATATCAAGCGGTGTATTTTGCTTACCAATATCCTGTAAGAACGATAACGCTGGGGGAAGATATATTTGACACCACACTTGATAATGAAGGTAAGTGTATGATCATGGCTACTCTGGGTGGCGTTTATGAGAATGGTCGTGATATAACGGTCAATTTTCAGGTAGATAACACACTGGTCAACGGTTTTCTTTTTGGTGAAGGTGAAGGTCAGGTCATGCCCCTGCCACCATCATATTACACCCTGGCATCTGGGGAGATTACAATTCCGTCAGGAGAATTGTCTGGCGGGGTAGAGGTTCAATTAACCGATGCTTTTTTCAATGACCCCAGATCTTTGGAAAATAATTACGTCATTCCTTTAAGGATGTTGAATACTACAACGGTAGATTCTATTCTATCAGGTGAAAGCCAAGTTGAAAATCCGCGAAGGGGGGTAACTTCAGACTGGGCCACACAGCCCAAGGATTTTATCTTTTACGCCGTAAAATATATAAACCCTTGGGAAGGATTTTACCTTCGTAGGGGAGAGGATGTGATCGTTGGAAAAAATGGGGCCACGAATCTCAATAGAACTATAGAAAGAAGGGAGCAATACGTTGTTGACGATGAAGTAGTCATGTTAGATTCAGAATCCAGGTCTCAAATTAGTTTTCCGTTGTCCCTTCAAGATGCTGAGGGAGTCGATCTGGGAATAGTGCTATTGCTCAATTTTGATGATAGCGGCAATGTAACGATAACTTCTTCACAACCGGATGCATATTCTGTAACCGGAACAGGAGAATTTATTAAGGATGGCGAGGAGAACAGCTGGGGGTCTCAAGATCGGGATGCCTTGTACTTATCTTATGAAATAGACCTGGATGATGTAAATGTCACCACGCAAGACACACTCGTAATTCGAAATCGAGGTGTTTCCCTAGAAACATTTTCCCCTGTTCTAGAGTAAAATGAACTATCAATCCTTTAAGTAAAGACCACGTTATGAAAAATTTTTATTTTAAAATAATGAGCACTTTTCTTTTTGTATTTCTCCTTATGGGTTGCGCAGAATCAGACCCAATGGAATTTCAAGTGGAGAAACCATTTAGTATAGCATTTCAAGAAGAACTCAACAGTCTTGAAACCTTAAAAAACTATGTAAAAGATGCTAGCTTTAAACTAGGGGCTGGGACAAGTATGGATTCCTATAATTCTAAAGGTTCCATGTTTGGGCTCGCTAATTCAAATTTTCAAGAGCTAACTGCGGGATATGGAATGAAACACGGCGCTGTTGTACAGGCTGATGGTAGTTTGAACCTTGAAGCTGTTGAGACCTTTATGGAAAATACACAAGCGGAAGGATTGACGGTTTATGGTCATACACTTGTATGGCACGCAAATCAAAACGCTGAGTTCTTAAACAGTACCATAGCACCAGTAGTGATTCCATCTGAAACCGGGTCTGCCTGGGACCCCATTACCATGATAGATTTTGAAACTGAAGGTGGCACTGGTTATCAAAGTAACGGTCCCAATGCAGTACTATCTTTTACTGCAGATGGTGAAGGTGCTAATGGGGAAGGCAAGGCATTAATTGTTACCAATAGTGAAGTACGCCTGAATGAGTGGGAATCTCAAATTTTTGTAACCTTTGATAAAGTTACCGAAGTAGGTCAAGAATATAAACTGGAAATGGATATTCGCGCGGATAGCGAAGCTGCTATTAATACCCAGGCGCAGACTGCTCCCGGTGGCTATAAACACTATAATTTTTTCGGAACGTTAAGCGCTACCCCAGAATGGAAAAGCGTCGCTGTTGAAATTACAATAGATGATAATACATCAGGCTGCAATACCATAGCCTTCAATTTAGGAAGTACGGCAACTAACTATTATTTCGATAATATCATCGTAAGTTGGTTTAATGAGTCCGGAGGGGAAATCACAGTAGAAAAAACTCCCGAAGAAAAAAGGGATACATTGACATATCAATTGGACAAATGGATTTCAGGGATTATGGATATTTCAAAAGCAAATGTACACGCATGGGACGTAGTAAATGAACCCATGGATGACGGGAATCCATACGGTCTTAAAACTGGAATAAATAAAGATGATATTGCCTCTGATGAATTTTATTGGCAAGATTACCTTGGGAAAGATTATGGTGTTGACGCCTTTAAAATGGCTGCAATGTATGGTAATAGCGACGATCTTTTATTTATTAACGATTATAATCTAGAATATAATTTAGATAAATGTAGGGGTCTTATCGAGTATGTAAAATACATTGAAGAAAACGGAGCACGTGTAGACGGTATCGGGACACAAATGCACATTGACGTTAATTCAGATAAATCCAATATTACAAAAATGCTAAATCTTCTGGCTGCTACGGGTAAAATTATTAAGATTTCTGAACTGGATATAGGCGTGGGGGTACAAACATCTGATGCTAATGAGGAACTTTACAATGCACAAGCTGAAATGTACAAATTTGTCTTTGACCAGTATTTTGAGATCATACCTAAAGATCGACAATATGGGATAACGATTTGGAGCCCTTTAGATAGTCCTGATAATTCTTCATGGCGCGCTGGTGAACCTATAGGATTGTGGACACAAGGTTTTACGCGTAAACGGGCTTACCAAGGTGTAGTGAATGGACTGGAGACAGCAAATACAAACTAGAAATATTCACATTTTGTAACCACACAGATTGAAAAGAAACAAAGAATTTTTATTAGCAGACCTAATCAGTCCACTATGTAATGTCCGGGGTAAGTTAAGGAATAGTAAAGTGGAACTTTATCCGAATTTGTTTTTCAGTAATCAGTTTGAATTAAGCTTCAAGAAGGGACCCAACCAACTATATAAATAGAAAATTAATGAAATCTTTATTATATATAATCGTAATTACTGTTGGTCTGCTAGATGTTAGTCAACATACTTTCAAAAATTTAATCAAGGAGCAAAATCAGAATGCTGAAGGCCTTTCTGATGCCTTGAGTGGGAAATTTTTAGTGGGAGCGGCACTAAATAAGAATCAGATTGAAGGTAAAATACCCGGTGATATTAATGTCGTAAAAGCCAATTTTAATGCTATTGTGGCAGAAAATTGTATGAAAAGTGGCAATCTTGTGCCTACTCAGGGCAATTATGATTTTACAGTTGCAGATAAATTTGTAGCGTTTGGGGAGGAAAACAATATGGTTGTTCATGGGCATACCTTAATATGGCATTCCCAGACGCCAAAATGGTTTTTCAAAGACAGTCTGGGACAGGAAGTTACACGAGAGGAGCTCATCAGTAGGATGGAAAACCATATCAATACCGTAGTCAAGAGATATAAAGGGAGAATTAAAACGTGGGATGTGGTAAATGAAGCTGTCCTTGATGATGGTTCCTTAAGACAAAGTGAATTTTATAAAATCATTGGTGAAGACTTTATCAAATTAGCCTTTGAATTTGCCCATAAGGCCGACCCCGAAGCAGAACTTTATTATAATGACTACTCTACATCCAACTCTAAAAAAAGAGCTGGTATCGTGCGAATGCTTCAAGATTTAAAAGATAGCGGGACACCTGTAGATGGAATGGGAATGCAGGGGCATATAGATTTAAAAAATCCTAAAATTGAAGAATTTGAAAAAAGCATTATTGCATTTTCAGATCTGGGTCTAAAAGTCGCTATAACGGAATTCGATATTACTGTATTACCTTCTCCCTGGGAAAACCAAGGTGCCGAAGTAAGTACGAATTTTAAGTATCAGGACAAAATGAATCCTTATGCCAAAGGTTTGCCAGATACTGTAGCTGCAAAATTCAATGAGCGATGCCTAGACTATTTTAAACTTTTTTTAAAGCACCAGGATAAAATTGACAAAGTAACAATGTGGGGGGTAAACGATGGTAATTCCTGGAAGAACAATTGGCCTATCAGAGGCCGTACAGATTATCCATTGATTTTTGACCGTAACAATAACCCAAAAGCGGTAATTGACTCAATAATTCAAATTGCAAGGTGAAATTAATATTTTATAAAATTTCATCTTACCATCCATATTTTTTACACTCTTAATTAAAGAGTGATGCCCCAAACGCGTAATAGTTCAATAAATTATATCTTCTTGAATACTTTCAACATAATGACCTAACATTATTATTTTTTTATAATTCAGATTACTAGATTGATTACATTGGATATAATTAAACTTTTATATCTGATAACTGAGGCTTTAACAAGTATTTTAAATTTCATTTTTTTTCAAAATGGATATTAAATATTTTGTGGTTGAACAATTATACTCAACATAAATTATAGAAAATAGGGAAATATAATTGAGGATATTTTCAGATATTGATAACGCTTTAAAATCGTATTATAAAGGAAGTGCTGATTATGTATCTCGCTTGGAATCATGTTCAGGTAAATTATCGATATGATATTTTTTTGGGGATATGCCATAAAGATTCTTGAAGTTTGTTGAGAAAGTGGACATGTTAGAATACCCCACGGCATAGGCCACCTCAGCAATACTTATTTGTTTTGATGATAATAATTTGGCTGCTTGCTTAAGCCTAATATTTCTAATTAAATCACTCGCTGACTGGTTCGTCAATTCTTTAAGTTTTCTATATAAATGCACTCGGCTTATGCCCACCGTTGATGCAATGGTTTCTACATTTAAATCGGGATTATTGAAGTTTTCATTAATGCATGCCATTATTTTTTCCAGTAGGATTTCATCAGAAGATTTGAGCGTTACGTGTTTGACTTTATCTTCTTGCAATTGACTGCCATCATAATTGTTTTTTAATAGTTTTCTGTTATCTATTAAATTGATGGCTGTCCTCTTGAGGATTTTAATATCAAATGGTTTGGGAATGTAGGCGTCTGCACCAAGATTCAAACTTTCAAGATAATTATCCTTACTAGTTTTCGCAGTAAGCAAAATTATTGGGGTATGATTGATATTGATGTTCTTCTTAATTTTACGGCACAATTGCATGCCATCCATGACAGGCATCATAATGTCACTTATAATAAGATCTGGTTGCTGTTTTAAAGCGAGATCAAGCGCTTCTTTACCATCTTTTGCAACGATGACATTAAATATGGTTGATAGATCCTTTTCTAAAAAATTTCTTAGTTCACTATCATCATCTACAATTAAGACCTTCTGGCTGGCGTAATTGGATTCCCTTTCGCTATGAAGTTCAACTTGCTCTTCCTTCTTTGGTTTGTCAATTTCATCATTTACGTAAGGCTCATCAGCATTTGTCTGTATTTTGTCAAGATTTAAATGCGCTGAATTTAAAGGAATGCAGATGACAAACCTGCTTCCTTCATTATTTTTGTTATTTTCAGCATATATTGTGCCCTTATGCAATTCTGCAATAGAGCGGGTGAGGTGCAAACCTATACCTGTTCCTTGTAGGTGGTGCGCAGAGGATTTATTCTGATAAAATCGGTCAAAAACCAGGTCTTCCATTCCTTTTTCTAAGCCAATACCATCGTCGACAACCTCTATTTGAAAATAAGACTCGTCAGACTCTGATTTTTCAGCATTGGTAAGGGTGAGAATAAGTTCTACTTTACCTCCTTTTTCCACAAATTTCATTGCATTGGCGAGCAGGTTTTGAATAATTTTATCAAAGTAGTTGGGATCAATCCAAACAAATAAAATAGGCATCTTATGCTTAAAGTCAAACTGAATTTTCTTGGCATCTATTTGATCTTCAAAAAGCAAGCAGATATTTTGAATATATGCGATCAACTCGATTTTTTCAAATTTGAGGTCCAGATGGCCATCGTCTATTTTACGAATATCGAGTAGCTGATTGGTAAGTTGTAAAATACGGTCTGTATTCCTGAAAATTGTTTTGTAAGATTTTTGATGGGCCGCGCTATGATCTTCTTTTATAAGTTTTTTTAATGGATTGAATATAAGGGTTAAGGGAGTTCTAATATCATGGGATATATTGGTTAAAAATTGGAGTTTGGCTTCATTGATCTGTTTGGATTTTGACAGTTCCCTAAGTTCATTTCTTCTTTTTTGTCTTTGCCTCAACTCATAAACCAATAGGAAAGTAAAAAGTAAGAATATAAGAAAATAGGCAATTAATGCGGTTGTAGTTAAGTACCATAGTGGATGGATTATTACGGTGAATTGTTTTATTTCGGAGTATTTTTCATAGTCTTTAGCCCTTAATTTAAAGTTATAGGTATTTGCCTTCAGGTTTTCAAAAGCTAGAGTATTGACACCTTGTGGCAGATTTATCCAGGAGCTGTTATTTAAGGAATAAGAATAGGAGACGCGCTTTGGATTGCCATACTCTAAAGAAGAAAGTTCCACACTAAATGAATTATCCTTATACGATAATTGAATAGTATCTGCATCAACTATGGCCTTATCAGCTATATTGAAACTTCCAGATTTTGAGCCTTTAAGAATAGGTTTGTTCTGCAAATAGATATCGGTTATTAATATTTCAGGAATTCTTACCTTATCTACAATTTCAGAGGGATCGAAATACGTTATACCATTCATTCCGCCAAAAAACAATTGTTCTTCTTTATACAAATACGATGCATTTTTGCTGAACTCATTTCCCTGCAGGCCATCGTTAAAGTAATAGTTTAGGAAGTTTTGTCTATCAAGATTAAATTCTGATATGCCGTGATTTGTGCTTATCCATAAATTATTGTTTTTGTCTTCTTCAATAGAACAGATAGTGTTGCTGGGCAAACCATCATCAATGGTATATCTTTTTAATTCTTTCATTTGATCATTAATGGTTACAAGCCCATTTGCACTTCCAGCCCATAAAACACCGTCATCATCCTTGTGTAATGTATATATAATCTGACCATGAAATTTATTGATACCATCTGGAAAAGTATCAAACCTTTTATCCTTAAGATTAAAACGACTTATGCCATCATAACTGGCAATATATAAGCTATTTATAGATTCATCGATCAGAAGGTCATTGATCCATTTATTATTAAAAAACGCAGGGCCTTTCGGTTGGTCTGCGATTGAAACATTAAAAGCTTCAATAGAATTATCAGCTAGATTTAATCGGAACAAACCAGACCCCAATGATCCCAACCACAGCATTTTGTTATCATCTTCAACAATACTGTATATATTTCTAACAGGATTTGAATCCTCATCAGTTAGACTATCTATAAATTCTGGCTTTAATGTCTTACGATCTATTTTCATGAGACCATTTAAATAAGTCCCTATCCATAAATCCTTGTTACTATCTTCAAAAATAGTAACAACGGTATTGAATTTTTTGCTCAAATAATTTTGATCCTTATAATGATTTAGAACTTCATTAGATGGGGAAATGCTATAAAGCCCATCACCATCTGTACCTACCCACAGAATACCTTCAGAATCTTTAAGTACTGCCATCACACAATTCGATCCAATCATATCAAGGGAATTGGAGCGATAACCGATGTAATTGAAATCATTGATTTTGTTTGGGACAAAGGTCACCCCCTTCTGGTAAAGACCTAACCATATATTTTTGTTCTTATCTTCTTCAATAGCATGAACTTTTGATTTTGAGAAATCGAAGGTGGATGCGGTAATTTGATTTGGCTCGAGTTCGGATATTCGAGGATCAAATTTAAATAGCCCATCACCATCTGTCCCAACGAGTAAATCTTTGTTGGAGTCTAAAAACAGCGAATGAATGGCAATACCTTTTGTATTTGGTATACGTGTAAAAGAGCTTTCTTTAGCATTAAATTTAAAAAGGCCCTGATTGTAGCTACCTACATATAGGTTGCCCACAGCATCTTCCCCCATAACCGAAACAGAAGCCCTGATATTAGAATCGTTAAAATAAGTAGAAACCTTACCGCTTTTTTCGTTTAAACAAAACAAGCCATTTTGCGGTGATAAAAACCATAAATTATTTGAACTATCCTCAAAAATCTGATCTATAAAGGCAGTTGGTATCAAGTTAAGTAAACTTTCACTAAATATTCCTTCATCATTTTCCCTTAAAATAAAAATACCTTGTCCCGAAGTGCCTATTAAAATATCCCCATTTTGCCTTTGAATGATACTTCTGACGTGTGCATCATAGGCATCATTTTCACCAAGTGAAAGTGAAATCTGTTTAAAGCTATCTGTACCACGGTTGTAAATTTGCAAACCGTTAAAAAAACCGAAGTAAAGGTTCTTATCGCTATCCTCAAAAATGGTTTTTACGTAGTTGTTTAAAATAGAGGTGCTATCTTTTTTATCATGTTTATAGTTGATAAATTTTGCACCGTCATATCTATTAAGACCATCTTCCGTTGCAATCCAGATAAAGCCCTTATGATCTGGATGAATATCGTTTATAAGACTGCTAGACAGCTCAGAATCAGCCGAGAAAATCCTTCCATTCTGAGAATAGATTTTTGGGCATAAACATAGGAGCAATACAATTATAAGTCTCTTCAAAAGAATGGGTTATTGGAATTATAAATATGTATAGGGGGGATAAAAAATTACAGGGCTCAATAAAACTGAGCCAATAGTGTCCTTTTATATTTAGCTACAGAATTTTACTGATAGTGAGTCAACTTAAAGATAATGAATTTTAACATAGATAGTGTTACTCCTTTATCCTATTGTGCGCTGTAGCTTTTTTCACTTTTGTATAAAAATAAGATAAAAGTTGAATAAATTTAGTATATTTAATTTTATTTAAGTGTTTATATTACATTTCATAAGTTCTACATGATTAATTGCAGGGAATTTTAAAAATTACTTAAATAAAACACTCAATATGAGTAATTTGAAGATTTGGCATTTTATTTTTTTTGAAGTTCCCCAAACGAATATTTTCATTAGGTATAGTAGTAAAAATATTTTTTGGCCTACGAATACAAGCGATAATGTTACTATAATCTCTATAATCAATAAAGGTTTTTGTTGTTCTTCTCAATCGTTTTAGCAACGGGCTAGAAAAGTGAATTTTAAAATTGTTAAGAAGATATTCCTTAGAAGACGAGTGTTTTTAGATATTATAATGTTTAAATGCTAAGCGATTGTATCAGTTTTTATAAAATGAATTCATGAAAGTAAGTAAGATCAATCTTCAAAGTTGGAATTTTTTTAATCCCGGGTTTTTCGGGTTGCCGGTACTGCTATTATTCTTGCCGTATTGCAGTAGTTACAGTCAGCAAAATACCCAATTAAAACTCTGGTACGATGAGCCTGCGACTACTTGGGTAGAAGCCCTTCCTTTAGGAAATGGACGCTTGGGTGCAATGGTTTATGGTGATCCCAGGGAAGAAATAATTCAACTCAACGAGAATACCGTCTGGGCAGGATCTCCTAACAGAAATGATAATCCTTTGGCTAGGGCGCATCTTAGGGAAGTGCAGCAGCTTTTATTCGAGAGCAAAAGTACAGAGGCTCAGGAATTGATTAATGAAAATTTCATAAGCAAAACTTCTCAAGGGTCTCCTTATCAGTCTTTGGGCAATATTAAATTATCATTTCCGGATAATGAAAAGTATAGTAATTATTACAGGGAATTAGATCTTGAAAACGCCGTTACCAGGTCACGGTTTAGTGTAGGAAATGTAGGCTATCAAACGCAGGTTTTTGTTTCATATCCTGATCAGGTTATTGTAGTACAAATGACGGTTGACAAGCCAGGTGCCTTAAACTTTACTGCTTCTATGGATTCTCAAAACGGTGCTGTTGTATCTGTTTCTGAAAATGATGAAATAAAATCCCATGGCAAAACAAGCGACTTTGAGGGCATTCCTGGTGAAGTGGAATTTCAAACAATTGCCAAGGTGAAGGTTGACGGGGGAAAAATCCAAAAGGAGAAAAATACGTTACAAATACATAATGCAACTCGCGCAACATTATATATTTCTATAGCTTCCAACTTTAATAATTATAAGGATTTGAGCCTAGATGAAAGTGAAAAAGCAGCAGGTTATCTTGATGCTTTAAATGGTGATAAAATTGAGGACCTATATCGCAAGCATTGTGAAGATCATAAGACCTATTTCAATAGAGTGGCGTTCAATTTAGGTACGAGTGAGGCATCAAATTTACCAACGGATGAAAGAATAAAAAATTTCAAGACGGGTAATGACCCAGCATTGGTCGCTCTTTACTTCCAGTTTGGCCGCTATCTTTTAATATCATCTTCGCGGCCAGGATCACAACCTGCCAACTTGCAAGGTATCTGGAATGATCAGTTAACGCCACCCTGGGATAGTAAATATACCGTAAACATTAATACGGAAATGAATTACTGGCCTTCGGAAATTACAAATTTAAGTGAGTTTAATGAGCCGCTGATCAGTATGTTGAAAGACCTGTCCCAAGCAGGTAAAAAAACTGCAAAAGATATGTACGGTGCTGATGGATGGATGATGCACCACAATACAGATATATGGAGAATAACAGGAGCTATAGATGGGTCTTACTGGGGTATGTGGCCTATGGGTGGAGCGTGGTTGACCCAGCATTTATTCGATAAATACGATTTTTCTGGAGATAAGGAATTTTTAAAATCCGTTTACCCCATAGCTAAAGAAGCTTCAAAATTCTATTTGGATTTTATGATACATGAGCCTGACCAGAACTGGTTGGTAGTATCTCCTTCGATTTCCCCTGAACATGCACCTACGATTCATCCTGAATCCTCTCTTACCTACGGTACCACGATGGACAACCAGCTAATCTTCGATTTGTTTTCAAAAACTGCTTATGCTGCCCAATTATTGAATGATGATGATGTTTTTATAACTCAATTGAAACAGAAACTAAATCAACTACCTCCTATGCAAATTGGCAGTTGGGGCCAATTACAGGAATGGATTAAAGATTGGGACGATCAGAATTCAAAACACCGGCACGTTTCTCATCTTTATGGCCTTTATCCTTCTAATCAGATATCTCCCTACCGCAATCCAGGATTGTTTCAGGCGGCAAGAACATCTTTAATAGCAAGAGGGGACGAATCTACCGGTTGGTCTATGGGCTGGAAAGTAAATTTATGGGCCAGGCTACTCGATGGAAACCACGCACTCAAATTGATTAAAGATCAACTGAGCCCTTCTAACGGACAGGGCTTTAGTGAGCAGGGAGGTACATATCCCAACCTGTTTGATGCACACCCGCCATTTCAAATTGACGGCAATTTTGGATGTACCGCGGGGATCGCAGAAATGCTTATGCAAAGTCACGATGGTGCTATTCATTTGCTTCCGGCACTTCCTACTGATTGGGAAAAAGGGAGTATATCGGGACTTAGGGCACGTGGAGGTTTTGAGGTGAGCTTAGAATGGCAGGAAAATCAAGCTCAAATTAATATCAATTCAAATTTGGGCGGAAATTGCAGAATACGTTCCTATTGGCCAATGCAGGGGGAGGGGTTGATGAAAGCGGAAGGTGTAAATAAAAATGAATTTTATAGTGTTCCCGAAATTAAACTGCCGCTTATATCTGAAGGTGCCCATTTAAAAATTGATGCGGTACAAGAAGTATATGAATATGATTTACAAACCTCACCCGGGGGCAAGTATAATCTTACAATACTCAAAAATTCATAATCCAATTACAAGCAAAAAAACTATTTAATACCTGTATAAATAAAGGAACTCATATGCATAAAATTTTACTATTTACACTATTTCAAGTATTGATCTGTCTCACTATCAATGTGTATGCTCAGGATTGTGACGTTTCAGTAAAGGATGACCGCGGAAAAATGAAACCGTGGACGGAAGGTGCTGCCAATTCAAAAGCTTATAGAAATCTTTTTCTGGAGGCTGGTTATTCCCAGGAAGCGATAGATGAAAAATTAGAAAAGGCCTGGTACGATCTTTTTGAAGGTCCAGACCGTGTTTACTTTGAGGTCGAGGATTCTTTAGCGTATGTATCAGATTTAAAAAACAAGGACGCACGCACAGAAGGTTTGTCCTATGGATTGATGGTAGCGGTGCAGCTTGATAAAAAAGAAGTCTTTGATAGGTTATGGAGGTGGACGGTAAAATATATGCAACATCAGGAAGGGCCCAGTTCGGGTTATTTTGCCTGGAGCGTAGACCCTAAAACCGGAATCAAAAATTCTGATGGATCTGCCTCTGATGGGGAATTGTATTTTATAACCTCCTTACTTTTTGCTTCAAACCGCTGGGGCAATAAAACAAACATCAATTATTACGCAGAAGCGCGGAGGATTTTGGACGCGATGTGGCGTAAAAATGGAACGGAAGGGGTCAAAAATGTTTTAAATACAGAACATGTGCAAATTACCTTCGTACCCCATGAGGGTGGTTATGATTGGACAGATCCTTCATACCACGTACCTGCTTTTTTTGAGATCTGGTCTGCTTATGCAAAGGATGGCCATGAGAAATTTTACCAGGCCGCTGCAGATACTGCACGTGCGTTCCTGCATCGCACAACGCATCCTAAAACAGCACTTACCCCAGATTATGCTGAATTTAGCGGTGAACCTCATAGCCGTGGAAAAATGGGAGATGCATTTAGATACGATTCCTGGCGCGTTCCTATGAATATTGCTATGGATTATAGCTGGTACGCAAAAGATAGGCAGTGGCAACAGAAGTATGCAAACCGTATTCAGGATTTTTTCTTTTGTGAGGGACTTAAAACATATGTAGATCAATATAACATTGATGGTAGTACACCAAGTTGGATACTTTCTGCAGGAGGGTATGAAAAACTACGACATTCCCTTGGTCTGGTTTCTACCCTTGGTTCAGCGTCATTGATGGCAACACATCCTAAGGGGTGGAAATTTGTGGATGAGGTCTGGAATGCAAAATTGGAACCATATGATGATGGTTATTTTGACCCTTATTTTGATGGGTTTTTATATTTATTCAGCTTGATGCATCTGAGCGGTAACTATCAAATAATCACACCTGAAAATTGATTTGCAACTATTCTACATTCAGGATACTTAAGCAGCTAATCCAATTCTGATTTTAAACTTTTAAATATGATTAAAAAATACATCGTTATCTTATTCTTAATTTGGTCTGGTATGGGGTTTGCCCAGGATCCTGATTTTCATATCTACCTGGCGTTCGGTCAATCTAATATGGAAGGTGCTGCCAAAATAGAACCTCAGGATACTATGAATCTTAATGAGCGATTTAAAGTTCTGGAAGCAGTTGACTGTCCTGAGTTGGGCCGCGAAAAAGGTAAGTGGTATACGGCAAAAGCTCCATTATGTCGATGTAAAACCGGACTTACACCCACAGATTACTTCGGAAGGGAAATGATTAAGAACCTTCCCGAAAATGTAAAGGTTGGAGTAATCAATGTAGCTGTTGGAGGCTGTAAAATTGAACTCTTTGATCAGGACAATTTTCAGTCTTATGTTGAGACTGCCCCAGAGTGGCTTCAGAATATGGTGAAAGAGTATGACGGGAATCCTTATGCACGACTCGTGGAAATGGCTAAAATTGCCCAGAAAGATGGGGTAATTAAGGGGATTTTAATGCATCAGGGAGAATCCAACACCGGAGATGAAGAATGGCCGAATAAAGTAAAAGGCGTTTATGATGACCTGATCAAAGACTTAAATCTTGATCCTAAAAAGGTTCCGCTTCTTGCTGGTGAAATGGTGAGTGAAGAACAAGGTGGTGCCTGCGCCAGCATGAATGAAATTATTGCAAGGTTGCCAGGAGTAATTCCCAATGCGCATGTGATCTCCTCTAAAGGTTGCACTGCCGTGAGTGATCATTTGCATTTTACTTCGGAAGGTTACCGAAAGCTTGGTAGACGCTATGCACAACAAATGTTGCAGTTACAGGGAGTTGAGATCTTAGAAAGACAGGCACCGGAAGGCTTTGATACTGAACAAGAAGATATTCCGCATGGTAAAATAGACAGCATAAGTTATAAATCCAAAACCGTTGGGACTACCAGAAAAGCATTGGTTTATACCCCACCTAAATATTCTAAAACTAAGAAATATCCTGTTTTATATCTATTACACGGTATTGGTGGTGATGAAAAAGAATGGCTTCGGGGTGGTAAACCACAGGTTATTTTGGATAATTTACATGCTGAAGGAAAAATTGAACCTATGATCGTTGTCATGCCTAATGGTAGGGCAATGAAAGATGATCGCGCTGTCGGTAATATCTTTGACAGCACTAAAGTCGAAGCTTTTGCTAATTTTGAAGGTGATTTGCTTAATGACCTTGTTCCCTTTGTAGAAAAGAATTATCCGGTAATGAAAAATAGGGAAAATAGAGCAATCGCCGGACTTTCCATGGGCGGAGGACAAACCCTTAATTTCGGACTTGGTAATCTGGATACTTTTTCATGGGTGGGTGCATTCTCGGCAGCGCCAAATACCAAAACGCCTCAGGAATTGGTTCCCAGTCCTGAGAAAGCGAAAAACAGCCTTAACCTATTATGGATTTCCTGCGGGGATGAAGATGGTTTGTTGCCCTATAGTCAGCGAACTCATGAATACCTGGCTAAAAACAAGGTGCCCCATATTTATTATGTGGAACCTGGGGTGCATGATTTTAAAGTCTGGAAAAATGGGCTTTATATGTTCTCTAAAATGTTGTTTAAACCGGTAGATAAAACGGTATTCAACGACTATAGCATTTTGGGAAGTACAGTCGCTACGAATGTTGGAAAATCAAAATTCCCACAGATTTTACCCAACGGAAAAGCCATGTTTCAATTAAAGGCCCCTGATGCCAGCGATGTAAAACTTGATCTGGGAAGGAAATATGAAATGGAGCATGACGGAGATGGGATGTGGCGTGTTACTACAGATTCGATCAGCGAGGGTTTTCACTATTATTCTATAATTGTAGATGGCGTTGCTATCGCTGATCCCAACAGCGAAACCTTTTATGGAATGGGGAGAATGGCCAGTGGCATTGAAGTGCCTTTTAAAGGCGACGATTATTATGCCCTTAAAGATGTGCCGCATGGCGATATCATTATGGAGCAATATTTTTCCCCGGTGTTGAACAGTTGGAGGAAATTCTTTGTGTACACCCCGCCTGGATATGAAAAGAACACAGATGAAAAATACCCTGCTTTGTATATCTATCATGGTGGTGGTGAAGATGAACGTGGATGGGCTCAACAGGGAAAAACCAATTTAATCCTGGATAACCTAATTGCTGAAGGTAAAGCCAAACCCATGTTGGTAATCATGCCAGATGGGAATATGCCTGTTTCGGCTTTTGATGAAAATGGACTGAAAATGTTCGAAAACGAACTCATAAAAGGGATTATTCCTCAGGTAGAGAAGGAATACAGGGTAATTAAAAATCCGAAAAGCCGTGCACTTGCAGGATTATCAATGGGTGGGATTCAAACACTTTACGCAGGAGTTCAGAACACCGATCTCTTTTCATCCCTGGGCGTGTTCAGTTCGGGATGGATAGGAAAAGACAATGAGATTGCCGATGGTCAGTATGAATTTATGACAAAAAATTCCGCTAAAATCAATAAAAATCTTGATAATTTCTGGATTTCAATGGGTGGGGAAAGGGATATAGCCTATGAAAATGGAAAAAGGATGATCTCAAGATTTGATGATATGGGGATCAGGTACACGTATAGTGAATATCCGGGAGGTCACGCCTGGCCAGTATGGAGACACGATCTTTATAAGTTTGCCCCTTTATTATTTACCAACTAATACTATAACTATCGGTTGGTAAATTCATAGCTATGCTTAAGAAGCAAAACATCGATTATATCTTTTACGAATCACCCAAAACCCAGCATGAATGGTTAACCTGGAGAAGATGTTTAAAACAATATACACAACTCCTATTTAAATAACATATAAAACTACAATCACCTATTTCAGAACCAAGTAATAAGAATTCTATGAAGAACAAATTAAAATTTTCCTTTAAAAAATATAGTCCAGCCTTGGTATTGCTAAGTCTCGTGCTTATATCATTTTCTGTCGCAAATAGTACTAACGATGAAAAACCAGCAAAACCTACCAATGATCCTATTTTTATAAGTGTAACCTATACCGGTGAGGATGAGGTTTATAATAACAATCCTCTGGAAGAAAATGAATTTTACAATCCTATTCTTCAGGGATGGTATCCTGACCCGGCAATTACACGCAAGGGCGATGATTATTATTTAGTTTGCTCCTCTTTTGCCATGTTTCCCGGGGTGCCCATTTTTCATTCTAACGATCTGGTAAACTGGACACAGTTAGGTCATGTACTGGATAGGCCATCGCAGATAGATGTACACGATACCGGAATAAGCCAGGGAGTTTATGCGCCGGGTATTACCTATAACGAGAATAACGATACGTTTTATATGATTACTACTGCTTTTGCAGGTGGATCTGGTAATATCATCGTTAAAACCAAAGATCCCAAACAGGGTTGGAGCGAACCTTATAAATTGAATTTTGATGGAATCGATCCATCTATTTTCTTTGACGATGACGGTAAGGCATATGTGGTTCATAACGATGCTCCAGATGAAGGTAAAGAATTGTACCAGGGACACAGAGTTATCAAAATATGGGAATATGATGTGGAAAACGATCAGGTAATTGAAGGTACTGATAAGATGATAGTGAACGGTGGTGTGGATATTTCAGAAAAACCAATCTGGATTGAGGCTCCGCATTTATACAAAAAAGACGGTTTATATTATCTAATGTGCGCTGAAGGTGGTACCGGTGGCTGGCATAGTGAAGTGGTCTTTGTGAGCGAAAACCCAACAGGCCCTTTTGAACCAGCTCCTAGCAATCCCATCCTTACACAACGTTATTTCCCGAAAGATCGGGAAAATATGGTTGATTGGGCTGGTCACGCTGATTTGGTTAAAGGTCCAAACGATCAATATTACGGCGTGTTTTTAGGGGTTCGTCCCAACGAAGCCGGGCGTGTAAATACAGGAAGGGAAACTTTTGTTTTACCGGTGGACTGGTCTGGTAAATTTCCGGTTTTTGAAAATGGGTTGGTTCCTATGAAGCCCAAATTATATATGCCTGAAGGGGTTGAAAATAAAACTGGTCAAAAGGGATACTTTCCCAATGGAAACTTTACTTTTTCCGAAGATTTTAAGGCCGACACACTGGATTACAGGTGGGAGGGGCTTAGAGGTCCCAGGGAAGCTTTTATGAAAAAGGCTAAAAACGGTCTTCAGCTGAATGCTTTTGAAACTCACATCAATGAACTGGCACCAACTTCTACCTTATTTTACCGCCAGATGCATAAAGCGTTCACCTTTACTACAACTATGGAATACAGGCCTAAGTCTAATAACGATTTAGCCGGGATCACCTGTTACCAGAATGAACGTTTCAATTACACTTTTGGAATTACCAAAAAGGAAAAGGATTATTATGTGCTACTCGAGAGAACCGAAAACGGGGAGTCCACAATTATTGCGAGTACTAAGATAGATCTTGATAATCCTATTGAACTCAAAGTTCAGGCCATGGGTGATAATTATGAATTTAGTTATTCATTAGACGGTGAAGAATATAAAAATCTTGGAGGAACAGTTTCCGGAGATATTCTTTCCACTAACGTCGCTGGCGGATTTACCGGTGCTATGATAGGTTTATATGCAACTGCTGCCAATAATGCAAAACCGGAATAAAATGATATTCTCAAGACTCCAAATGAATTTTATGAAAAATATAGGGCTATTATGTTTGTTGCTGCTCTCAGCAACGATGATTGCTCAAAATGAACAGTCAATCAGCGGTCCAGACGGTAAGCTTCTATTAAAAATACTCATCGAAGATGGCAAACCGTTATATACGGTTACTTATAACAATGAATTGATGTTGGACAAGTCCCCTCTGGGACTTCATACCAATGAGGGTGATTTTTCTTCAAAGATGAATTTTATAGCTGCTGTACAGGATTCCACAAGCAAAGACTATGTGCAGGAAAAAATAAAGCAATCCCAGGTTTCTTATAAAGCCAACACGTTAAAGGTTACGTTATCTAATGCTGACGAGAAAGAAATCGCCATTCTTTTTCAGGTTAGTAACAATGACATTGCCTTTCGTTATGAACTTCCTATATGGGGCGAAACCCTTGCATGTGTGGTTGAAGAAGAGGCGACCGGTTTTAATTTTCCGAATATGACCACCACGTTCCTTTCTCCTATGATGAACGCAATGGAGGGTTTTGCACGAACCACTCCCAGTTATGAAAGTGGATATGAGGCAGATGCTGCCCTTGAAAGTAATAATTCTGCCAATGGCTATGTTTTCCCGGGACTATTTCGGGTTGGCGAACGCGGCTGGGTCTTGCTTTCTGAAACTGGTGTCAGAAGCCTTTACCCGGCATCACACCTGAGTAATTTTGAAAGTGGTATGTTTCATATTGCATTTCCAAATGCGGAGCAAAATAATGGTTTTGGCAGTACCGGCGCCCAACTGGGACTTCCCGGTATTACGCCCTGGCGTACCATAAGTTTGGGAGAGTCACTCAAGCCTATCGTAGAAACTACTATACCTTTTGATGTGGTGGAGCCTCTATATGAAGCTTCACAGGATTATAAATATGGTAAAGGCACGTGGAGCTGGATCATTTGGCAGGACAATAGTATGAATTACGAAGATCAGGTTAAATACATAGATCTTGCTGCAGCGATGGGGTTTAAATATATTTTGATAGATTCCTGGTGGGATGAAAAAATAGGTTATGATAAAATGGAAGATCTCATAAAATACGCTGCTTCTAAAGAAGTAGGTGTATTTCTATGGTATAATTCCAATGGAATTGTGAATGATGCGTTTATGACACCGCTAAATAAAATGAACACTTCCATTGCCCGGAAAAAGGAAATGAAGTGGCTTAAGAAAATGGGCGTAAAAGGTCTGAAAGTAGACTTTTTTGGAGGGGATAAACAGGAAACCATGAAGCTTTACGAAAATATCCTTTCTGATGCGAATGATTATGGGTTGATGATCATTTTTCATGGAGCAACGCTTCCTCGCGGTTGGGAAAGAATGTACCCAAATTTTGTAGGAAGTGAAGCGGTCCTTGCTTCAGAAATGCTTGTTTTTGTTCAGGATGTTCGCGAAAAAGAAGCATTTTATGCATCATTACACCCATTTATCCGGAATTCGGTAGCGAGTATGGAATTTGGCGGGGTGATGCTGAATAAATATCTCAATAAAGGGAATAAAGAAGGTCAGGAACGCTTGACTACAGATGCTTTCCAACTAGCAACAGGGGTTCTTTTTCAAAATTCCGTGCAAATGTTTGCCCTTACTCCAAATAATCTGGAGGATGTTCCGGCATTTGAACTTGACTTTTTACGAGAGCTGCCCACCACCTGGGATGAAACTGTTTTCATAGATGGATATCCCGGTAAATATGCTGTGCTGGCACGTAGACATGGCGAGCAGTGGTATGTTGCCGGTGTAAATGCTGAAAAATCAGCTAAGAAACTAGAACTGGATCTGCCGATGCTTGCTGGTAAGAAGATTTCCATTTATTCGGATAATAAGAAAATGGAAACCAGAATGGAGAAAGGTAAAATTTCACAAAAAGGTAAAATATCAGTGATTATTCAGCCTAATGGTGGATTTATAATTACAAATTCACAAGTTATGCGACCTGGAGTAAAATAAAAGTTGATATCGCTGGTTAAATGGGTCTTAAAGAGCTGCTGCAAAAGAAAGTAGATTACTGGCAATGGCGGACGTACCGTAGATGGGCGGGAACGATCGTTGCAAGTTTATTACATCTAAAGTAGAACCAATTACCGCTGATCTGTATTTTCTTATAAAAGAAAGTGCCTGTATATCTTATGAATTTTGATAATTGGCTGTTTTCAAAGTAGATATCTTCAAAATATTAATTTCGAAACATCTAAAATATTCAAATTAATGATATTCGGTTCATGATGTACTAATTTACTTCAATATCTGAATTTTACTAAGACTATAATGATTGTATTTTAGATTGTCGAAATAGAAAGATGGTGAATGATCAGCGCATGGTAGATTATTAGAACGCTGGGAAGTAAGAGCCATAAAGTGATAATCAACTTGAAGTAAATTATAACAAATCACTTTAAAAGCGTTGACTATGTCAATTTTTTAAAGTTAAAGGTAATTTTAGTTTCGAGCAAGTAGCCCACTAAAATAGATCGCGAATTAAAGCAATATATTATGCAGAAAATAAATACGAGGTTAAAACATAGGACTTTTAAAAACAGGTGGATTGTATCAGTCAGTATCATCCTTTTATCAATCACCGCTTCATGTTCCTCCACTCAGGATTCGGTAGAAACTACAGAATTAAAAAATTGGGTGGGCACCTGGAGTACTGCGCCACAATTGGTAGAACCCCATAATATGCCGCCAGAACCGGGTTTGACCGGGAATACATTGCGGCAAGTATTGGAAGTTTCCATAGGAGGAAAGCAACTGAGGATGAAATTTTCAAATGAATTTAGTGCAAATCCTTTAGAAATACATTCGGTGCAAATCGCTGTTTCAGAAGACAGTAGTGCCATTGCCGTAAATACCAGTAGAATGCTGATGTTTGAGGGTCAGGAAGCGGTTACTATCCCAGCGGGAAAAGCGATTTTTTCAGATCCTATTAAATTTGATCTAAATCCAAGAATGCAGCTGGCTGTTACGATCGCGTATGGGCAAACGCCTGCAGATGTAACCGGCCACCCCGGCTCGCGCACAACTTCATATTTGTTGAGTGGACACCAAATTTCCCCAGAAGCTAATTTTAGCAAGGCGATAAAAACAGATCACTGGTATACAATAAATAGCATTGAAGTGAAGTCCAATGAAACCACGGCAGCTGTTGCGATCATAGGAAATTCCATTACAGATGGGCGCGGTTCAGGAACGAACAAGCAAAATCGCTGGCCTGATATTCTTTCTCAACAATTACTTAAAAATCAAGATACTGAAAATATTGGGGTTTTGAATATGGGAATAGGAGGGAACGCGGTACTTCAAGGCGGACTCGGACCTACCGCTTTAGATAGATTTGATCGCGATATCCTTCAGCAAAACGGAATAAAATGGCTTATTATCATGGAAGGCGTAAATGATCTTGGCGCAACTCCAGATAGTGCTGCGGCCTTTAAAGTGGCAGATGGACTTATTGCTGCCTATGAGGAAATGATCGAAAAAGCTCACAAAAAGAACATTAAAGTATTAGGTGGTACCATTACCCCTATAAAAGAATCTTTTTATTACAAAGAATATCGTGAACAGGCCAGGCAAAAAATAAACGACTGGATACGCACTAGCGGAAAATTTGATGGGGTGGTGGATTTTGATAAAGTGATACGAAATCCTGAAAATACTGCTGTCATACGTGAAAATGCGCATGATGGTGATCATCTGCATCCCAATGAATATGGCTATGAATTAATGGGTAAGGCCATTGATCTTTCCCTTTTCGGTGAAACTGTTCAAAAATCCAAAGCGCATAATCCCATACTTTACGCAGATGTACCTGATCTATCAATGATCAGGGTAGGGGATACTTATTATATGAGCAGTACCACCATGCACATGAGTCCGGGTGTTCCCATTATGAAATCGAAAGATCTCATAAACTGGGAAATAGTAAATTATGTTTACGACACGCTGGAAGATAGGGATGCGCTCAACCTGGAAAATGGGAAAAATGCCTACGGAAGAGGTTCCTGGGCAAGTAGTATAAGATATCACGAGGACACCTACTATGTTTCTACGTTTTCAAGCACCACCGGCAAAACTTATATCTATACTACTGATGATATTGAAAATGGGAAGTGGAAAAAACATTCTTTTGAACCGAGTTTGCATGACAATACGCTCTTTTTTGATGACGATGGAAAAGTGTATATGATCTACGCCGCAGGAAAATTAAATATTGTTCAATTGAAAAATGACCTTACCGGTGTCGTTGAGGGAACGGATCAAGTTTTGATTCAAAATGCCAGTAAACCGGCAGGGGAGAACATTATGCTGGGCGCCGAAGGTTCACAAGTGTTTAAAATAAATGGGAGCTATTATTTGTTCAACATCACCTGGCCCAGGGGTGGGATGCGCAGTGTGGTTATACATCGCGCCAGCAAAATTATGGGGCCTTATGAGGGTAAATTGGCCTTGCAGGATAAAGGAGTAGCCCAGGGCGGTTTAATAGATACCCCAGAAGGTGACTGGTATGCGTACCTCTTTCGGGATAATGGAGCGGTAGGCCGAATTCCTTATATCGTTCCTGTAAAATGGGAAGATGACTGGCCAGTTTTAGGTGACGATGGAAAAGTGCCCATGGAACTTGATTTACCTGCAAACAAAAGCCTGATCCCTAATATTGTAAATTCCGATGAGTTTACCCGCACTGTAACGGATAAAAAATTACCGCTGGTCTGGCAATGGAATCATAATCCACAGAACGACCTCTGGAGCCTAGAAGCCAACAATGGGTATTTAAGGCTTACTACTGGTAGGGTAGACACTTCTTTTGTTACCACACAAAATACCTTAACCCAGCGTACGATAGGTCCTGAAAGTACCGGGGAAATCTTGCTGAAACTGGAAGGAATGAAAGACGGGGATATTGCTGGTTTTGGAGTTTTACAGGATACCTATGGTTATGTGGCTGTAAAACTGGAAAATGGTAAAAAAACGATCAAAATGGTAAAAGATCGGGATGGAAAAGTGACGGAAGAAATACCTTTTAATGGAAAGGAAATTTTCTTTAAAATAACCTGTGATTATAAAGAGAGGACTGATATTGCGCGTTTTTATTATTCTGAAAATGGCGAAACCTGGCAGGAAATTGGAGAACCTTTGAAGATGGAATATACATTGGGTCAGTTTATGGGCTACCGTTACGCACTTTTTAATTACGCCACTAAAAATCCCGGAGGCTATGCTGATTTTGATTATTTCAGGATAAAAGAAACGCTAGATGAATAAAAATTATAATCAGACTCTTATTCTGTTCTGCCAAATAAGGGTTTTCTTTTTCCTTCTTGAGAAGAAATATATTTAAACATATCCCTCAGAAATCCGGAGGCTAATTTTTCATAAGTTGGGTGATTTTCAGTATTTAAATGATTTTTGATCAAAAAAAAGGTCCAGCAAGACGATTATCTTACTGGACTTTTAAGTTATCAAACAATTGCTTTTAAGAAGGAATAATATTTTCCTTTTTCAGATCTTCAAATAAATCGAAGAAAGAGTCTCTTGTATCCTGATAAGCTGTAAAACCTAACTTGCGGCTTTTTGACATATCGGTCATTACTTCGATAGGTCGCCTTAAATCAAGGTCTGTGTGCCAGGGAGAAGCCAGTCTATCAAGATTAGATTCTGTTAAATTGTGCTTACTGACAATCTTTTGCCATACAGTTTCGTCGCCTTTCATGATTTCTTCCAGACTGTTGTTATTTTCCACAAATCCTTTATATTCTATATCAAAATATTCGGCTAGCTGTTTCCATAACCAACTCCAGCGAAAGATATCTCCATTGGCTATGTTGAAGGCTTCATTTTGAGCTTCTGGGGTGGTTGCTGCCCATACAAATTGTTTTGCCAGTATTCTGGCATCGGTAACATCGGAAATCCCATTCCATTGCGCTTTGGATCCTGGCCAGACAAATGGGGTTCCCTTTTCTTTACAGATCGTCGCATAAACCGCAAGTGTGGTTCCCATATTCATCAAATTTCCCACAGCTTTGCCTATCATGGTATGCGCACGGTGAATACTCCAGGTAAATCCGTCTCGAGCCGCCGCTTCAAATACTTCATCTTCCTGGGCATAGTAAAAATTATCTATAGCTAGTCTGGGATGCTCTGTCCTAACGGGTGTCTCTGGGGAGAAACCATCCTGAGCATATGCCTCAAAGGGACCTAAATAGTGTTTTAGTCCCGTTACCAGTCCCACGTGTTGGATCGATTTTTTAGGCGCTAAGGTTTGTAACAAATTTCTAACAATTTCACTGTTTACCTTAATATTTTCGGCTTCTGTATCTTTCCGAATCCAGGCGGTAAAGAAAACATGTGTGGGATCAACCTCTTTAAGTGCTTCTTCCAGGGATTTTTTATCAAGTAAATCAGCTTTGATATTCTTTAAGCCCTCTAGTTGCACATCAGAATTCCGAGTCAGCCCGTATGTAGTCCAGCCATCAGAAAGAAGTTCCTTTGCTAGATTATTTCCAGATATTCCACTTGCGCCTACGACCAATGCTATTTTATTCATCCTGTATAGTATTTATGTTTATCAGTAGTACAAAACTACCGTAGGTTTACAAGCTATGCATTGATATACATTAAGAAATACAATTGATCTATATCAATCTTCTCTATTGATATTTTTCTTTATTCGGCTGATGGTTTCCGGAGTGAGGCCAAGATAGGATGCGATCAATGTTTGTGGCACTCGTTGCGCGATGGAGGGGTACATTTCAATAAACTCTATATATTTTTCTTCTGCATTGTACGCGTTTGAACTTAGAAGCCTCCTATCTTTTGTTACCAAACTATTCTGATATAAAATTCTAAAATAGCGTTCCATGATGGGCACTTCGATTAATAACTTCTCATAGTTGATTTTTGAAATCAATAGTAGTTCACTATCCTCAATAGCCTCAATGGAAAGTTTAGCTTTTTCTTCGCAAATAAAACTGCTAAAGTCTGATGCCCACCAGCCTTCCCACGCGAGTAGACTAATATGCTCCTGTCCTTTCTCATCAAGTGCATAAGATTTGATAATACCTTTAGAAACAAAATTCAACTTTCTACAATAGTCACCTTCATTGAGTAAAAATTGTCTTCTGCGTATTTTTTTAGGCTCAAAAAATGCAGGAATATGTTCCCGGTCGCGTGCTGTCAACTCGACCTTCTTTTGAAGATGTTTAAATAGAATATCAAACATAAGGGATTCAGGATTTTTCACTTTTCAGTATAAAGGATTTATACCACAAAGTTGGGTATTTTTTTATTTCTACAACGAACGGGCACTTTTCAATCCCACAAGTAAATTAACTCGTCAAATAGCGCTGAATTTAGGCCAAAATGCCACAAGAATAAAATGGCTTTAGAAAAAACAATGATATTTTTATGTTTCCCTATGAAGGCTTTTTATTTAAAGTGTGTTGCAATAGATTTTCTCTTGCCTAAACCGCTATTTTATCTTTAAAACCAATCAAAAATGCAGCAAAACCGCCAAAAAACAGTCGAAAATTAGCGATTTTAGCCTAAAAATAAAGAAAAATCAAAAATGTAAAGTATTGTTGTTTAAATGGCTTAAAATGTTCTTTACTATGCTATTCATGATAATAATGTGTGCTTGCAATGCCGCGATACAGGATCGCATTAATATAGCTTATTTGTATTGTGATTTTGTCCTACTAATTAACTATATAGATATAATTCTTATGTTTTATGAACCGTTATCACTGAATTAGTTTGGCCATTGCTAATATTTCCTTATTAATTATTTCTGCGTTTTCTTCTCTTGTGATAATAGAACCATGATTTGCTTCAATAACAAATTGCTTTCCATTAGTAGATAGCTCTTTCAACTCTTTTTGCATTTTAAACCATATTTTAACTTGCTCGTTAGGATCAATGCCTTCATTTCTATATTTTTCTTTTTGAACTTCCTCATACTGTTCTGTTGCAGTAAATACTAATATGGGAATAGAATCTAAACTTTGAACCTGACCAGCCCTCTCAAGAATGATATCATTGATATCATTTTCTTTCATATATCTACGAAATACTTTCCCTGAATAGGCTGTGAGATCATGTTTACGAGTGTGGCAATTTTTTGGTAAACCATCATTTTTAGGCTCTGATTTAAATAGCGTATTAAAAGCTCCTAGTATTCCCATATCTGCAACTATGGCAACCGCTTTTACTAAGGTTATTTGACTTTTAGTGAATAAGTCATTTTTCTCTATCATAACGAATAACTCTCATTTTTTTCTTTAATCCTAGAGCGATCCAATGTAACATATCTGTATTACTGCCAGCACCTGCTTCCAGAATAAGCGTGGGTAAATTATTTTTTTTGCCTTCTGCCGTTATATGAAGTTCAGTTCCATTTACATCAACCAGCTTTCCAGGGGTGGCCGGTTTTGAACCAAATAACCGGAAACACAATCCTGAAATCAATACTATAATTATAAGTCCAGCTAAAGTTTTACCAATCCACTTTAGGAGTATAAGCATTGATTTTATCATAGTGTTCATAAGTGTTTTGCAAAGGTTTTTATAATCAAAGTTATGGACTGTTACGCTTAAGATTTCGGTTTAGCATTTACTTTGGCAAGTCCCAGTATTTGCGCCTGTGATCAAATACTGCCTAATCGCGATTATATTTTATTTGATGTGGGATTTATTTTTTCATTATACAATTCATTCACTTTTTGTAAATCAGTTAAAAGGTTGATTTGATAAAAATAAGGCAGTTCCCATTTTTGAGTCCGCTCTGCTTGTTTACTTATTACAGTATCCCAATCGGGATAAACCCTGAATGCACGTTTCCCTTCTTTTTGTTGAGTAGTTATAATCCCTTTCCGCATTAGCAAAGATTTTGGGAAAACGAACTGTCCAAAATGGTTATCCTTTCGTACGTTGACCACATAAAAATCAATCTGGTCTTTTTCATAAAAAGGTTCAATGGGGCCATTCTCCTTTCGTTTCCAAAACGTAACAAATTGCCCCACTTTTTTCGGGGTTGTTTTTGCATTTCTACTCAAAATATGCAGTCCGTTAAGTTGAAATCTACAAGCGCCATATGCTCTACTTTCAACCTCAACTCTAAACTCAGAAATCTCAAATGCGCATTTGTCATAAATTTCCGTTTTAATTTGCTGCAGATTTTTGTCCATTCACCTAATTTTATTCGTTTGTTTAGATCTTGATTTGAGTTCTCATTTTCGGGTTGTGGTAAGCAACTGCCTTTATCAAATAATCAGGAAACATTAGATTTCAGTCATAGTTGTGCTTTCGTATTATTCTTCCCAACTGTAATAATTATGTTCTTTATCAAGTACAAAACCAGTTCGTGGATACAGTTTATTTCCTATGTTATTTGATTTTGAAGTTTCTAGGATCAAACCCGCGGCGTTTGTTTTTTTAGAAAGTGCTTTGGCGCATTCTATAAGTTCAACAGAAATACCCTTTCCCCGATGACTTGGGTCAACGAAAAGATCATTCAGTAGCCAAAGTTTCTTCATTCTAGTGGATGAAAATATTGGGTATAATTGAACAAAACCCACTAGTTGTTTATCAGTATCTTGACAAACGAAGATTTCTGACTCAGAATTTGTCAACCGTTCTCTCAAAAAATTTATTGAACCTTCTAAATCGGAAGGTTGTTCATAGAAGACTCTATAATCATTGAATAATTTTGCAATTGGTTCTAAGTCCTTTAATTGCGCTTTTCTATATTCCATTTTATTGCGTTCTGGCGGTTTTCATTAAAAGTAATTCAATGATCTAATACGTTAATTTGACCATTCTTTTATTTGATTAAAATTATAGTTCTGTTTGTACGCTGAGAGCACTTAGACCCGGGTCAGATTTGCCTCTGCCTCTAAAAGGTTGAAGGTATGGCCAGCAGGTGAGCATTTTTATTAGAGATTATGATAATGAATAAGGGCTCATTTGAAGCTCATGTACAACTTTGATTGACTGTAAATGTAAAAAGCCCCCACATTGCTGTGGGGGCTTTTAGTTACTTGTAGCGAGAGGGGGGCACGATCCCCCGACCTCCGGGTTATGAATCCGACGCTCTAACCAGCTGAGCTACCTCGCCATAATTTCAGGCCCAAGAATTTTTTCTTAGGGTGTGCAAATATAATAACATTTATCACGATGGCAAACCTTAAATATAAAATAAAATGGCGTTCCTTCCTTTTTTAGTATCTCGAGAAAACCTATATTGACGGCCAACAAAGAAAATGTTTATGGAAGATAAAGTAAAATTTGAAATTGAGTTTCCTATTCAAGCTTCACCTTCGCTGCTATATCAGTATATGTCAAGTCCTTCTGGGATGTCTGAGTGGTTTGCAGATAATGTGAATTCACGCGGGGAATATTATACATTTATATGGAATGGAAGTGAAGAAAAAGCCAAGCTGTTAGGTAAAAAAAGTGGAGAGCGCATAAAATTCCGCTGGATGGAAGATGTGGATAACGATGATCTCTTCTATTTTGAATTGCGTATTGTGGTTGATGAGATTACTAAAGACGTTTCATTGATAGTAACAGACTTTGCCGAAGAAGATGAAGTTGATGAAGGGAAGATGTTTTGGGAAAATCAGATAGCAGAATTGAAACATGTCATAGGTTCTACCTAGAATCAAATGCACGATTGTATATTTGTCCCTTTCAACAAAAGGGACTTTTTTTATGATCAATTTGAACGGAAAATTAACCGAAAACCCCGTTTTTTCACCATATAACCGCGCTTTGCTCTATGGCGACGCAGTTTTTGAAACCATACGCTGCCTCAACGGAAAAATTATTTTCTGGGAAGATCATTATTTTAGGCTCATGGCTTCCATGCGTATCCTCAGGATGGAAATCCCCATGGAGTTTACCATGGAGAATCTTGAAACCGAAATCAAAAACACCCTTGATGCTGAAGGTTTGAGCAATGAAGCGGCGAGCGTGCGGCTTACCGTTTTCAGGGATGAGGGAGGCAGGTACCTTCCGCAAAAAAATACCGTATCTTTTTACATATTCGGTCAGCAGCTCCAGGATCCTTTTTACCTTTTAAACGAGGAGCCTTACGAAGTGGAACTCTACAAAGATCATTACCTCAACGCGGATATGCTTTCCACACTTAAAACCGCTAATAAGCTAATCCACGTGACAGGTAGTATTTTTGCCTCAGAAAATGGTTATGACAATTGTTTGTTGCTCAATACTAAAAAGAGTGTGGCAGAAGCATTGCAGGGAAACCTTTTTCTTGTAAAAGACAATCATATTAAAACCCCACCACTTGAAGAAGGCTGCCTTCGCGGAATCATAAGAAAGCAGGTCATCGATATTATTGAGAAAGTAGAGGGTATAGAAATCAAAGAGGAAGCAATTTCCCCATTTGAACTGCAAAAGGCAGATGAACTTTTTATTACCAATACATTAATGGGAATACGGCCCATAACAAAATACCGCAAGAAAACGTACGGGAATAAAATTTCAAAAAATTTATTGGGAAAATTAAATGCTAAAGCGCGGTTGGGCTAATTAATTGTAAACGGGATTTTCGGGAGCATTGGACCATAATAAGTAATCGCCGCCCAGTTCTATCATATTTTCCCTCCAGAAATCAGGTAGGGCTCTGGTAATAATGTCCTTTTTGTGAATGTTGTCTACAACGATCCAGGAACGGGAATCAAGTTCTTCGTCAAGCTGCATACCGTCCCATCCAGAATATCCCAGAAAAAACCGAATATCATTTTCAGTAATCAGGTGAAAACGTAAAAGCTCCACTACTGTATTAAAATCACCGCCCCAGTATATGCCAGAAGCTATTTCAACACTATTAGGTATAAGGTCTGGTACCTTATGAATAAAATACAGGCATTCCTGTTCTACGGGGCCACCATTATAAACAGTCATAGCAGAAGCCGCTTCCGGTACGAGATCTTCTAAGGTGTGGGATGAGGGTTTGTTCAATATAAAACCCACAGACCCCTGTTCATCATGGTTTGCCAGTAAAATAACAGATCTATTGAAAGAGACATCACCTAAAATGGAAGGTTCTGCCACAAGCAATTTACCTTTTGTTGCCTTTTTTGTTATCATAAATATCTAAGAATACCTCTAAGCTAAGCCAATTTTTTCAGACTAGCAAAATTCTCATATTGGTTTTAGTTATAAATAAAAAAGTCCTCATAGGAGGACTTTAAATACGTTAAAGGTATACTGCTTAATTTACAGCATCCGCAAGTTCAGATCCTGCTTTGAACTTTACTACGTTTTTCGCTTTGATTTGGATGGTTTTGCCAGTTTGAGGATTTCTTCCTTCACGAGCTGCCCGTTTAGATACAGACCAAGAGCCAAATCCTACTAAAGAAACACGGTCTCCTTTTTTAAGGGATTTTTCAACATTGCCTAAAAAAGATTCAAGTCCTTTTTTAGCCGCTGCTTTTGTGATTCCAGCATCTTCTGCCATTGCATCAATTAAATCTGATTTGTTCATAATGTAAATTTAAAAATTAATTGTCGTTTAAACTTTTACTTCTGTTTAACAAATTTAGACGGATATTCCGGCCGCACAAGGAATAGCGCAGGAAATACGTTTATAGACTGGCAACTTTAACTTTTTGTTAATAAAACCGGGTAGTTGAAGGAAATATTTAGCAGTGCTAACGTCCATAGGCCTTCACAGCACTTTTGCATCTTTATCAAAAGAATATCCATTCAATAGATCCTTTGCGCTCATTTTTCGCTTCCCGGCAAGTTGTAATCGGGTAATTTCCAAGATCCCGTCTGAGCAGCCTACAAAGAGACAACCATCAATGACTTTGAGTTGTTTTCGATCAAGATCAATGGATTCCTCAGGTTCGCTCCTTTGCGCTGCATAGATTTTCATCTGTTGCTCTTTGCCATCACTAGTGAATGACGTCCACGCCACAGGATAGGGGCTGAGTCCCCTAATGTGGTCGTAAATTTCACTGGTGGGTTTGTTCCAGTCAATGCGCGTATTCTCCCGGTCCAACTTGTAAGCGGTATTCAGTTTTTCCGTTTGGGGCTGGGGTTGTGTTTTTACTGTACCGTTCTTTATATCTTCCAGGGTTTCAAGAATAAGGGTACTTCCTGCTTCCATCAATTGATCGTGCAAAACGCCGGCATTGTCACCTTTACCTATGCTAACTTCCTGTTGTTTGATAATCGCGCCGGTATCTATTTTTTCGTCAATAAAAAAAGTAGTGACGCCCGTGGTCTTTTCCCCATTGATAATTGCCCAGTTGATAGGGGCGGCCCCACGATAATTGGGCAATAGCGATGCGTGTAGGTTGAAGGTTCCCAGCGCTGGCATTTGCCATACTTCTTTTGGTAACATTCTAAAGGCCACGACCACCTGTAGATTTGCGTTTAAGTCCTTCAATGCATCTAGAAAATCGGGCGATTTTAGGTTTACAGGCTGCAAGATGGGCAGATTTTGCTTTTGTGCGTACACTTTTACCGCGCTTTGGCTCAATTTCTGTCCGCGTCCCGCAGGGCGATCAGGCGCAGTGATAACGCCCACTACATTTGCGCCACTGGTAATAATGGCCCGGAGGCTGGCAACGGCAAAGTCTGGCGTGCCCATAAAAACGATTCGTAAATCTGTCATTTTTTTAGGATATAGGTATTATGTTGAGTCAGTTCAATCTGACCTTCTTCAAGTAAATTTTTTAGCTGAAGCAGGATTTCAGCTTCGGTAAAATCGGGTAATTTGATGCAAAGGGAACGTGAATTCATTGCTTGTTCCCTTAAAATACTGGTTATTTTTTCCGCTATTGCGGAAGGATTTTTAGTCGTTTTGGGTGATTTTTTGGCACAAATATCACATTTTCCGCAGGGTTTTGAACCTTTTTCGCCAAAATAGGAAAGCAATTGTACACTACGGCATATGGAGTCATTTTCCACATAATATAGTATTGCTTCCACCTGTTCGATTTTCCGCTTGTTTTGTGCTTTTACGTTACGGGCGATGGTGTTGATCACATGATCGTCTTCCCTGGGGACTAAAAAGGTAATTGCCGTATCAAAACTTTCATGCGCATAGATCACCAGATCATCTTTTTCAAGCTGAAGTAGCGCGTCATGAACCGCGGCCACGCTTACATTTGTTTTTTTGGCGATTGCGGAATGATCTATATTCAACGGCTGGTCAAAGATGCCGCCGTAGGTTCTTAAAATTGTTTTAATAATAAGGTCAATACCGGGATTTTTGATCAAATTATAGGTCAATGTTACCGGTGAGACCTTGATTTGTAAGCTCGCTTTCCTGAAAAATTCCTGACCCAGCAGTAGTACGCTATTACGGTCGAGTACCTGAAGCGCATTATACGTGGTGAGGGTGTTGAGATCGTAGGTCATACAGAAATTCATAAAATTAAACCGAAAGTTCTCTTGCGTACCTTCGCCGTAGGATATCTGAAAATAACTGTTGAGCCTTTTATACACCAGGCGCACCATAGCTACAGTTGGTAATATTTTTACAAACTGGTTTTTTAATCGCTGGGTATCTCCCGGGCCATATAAAATAATACTACCGGCACGATCTCCATTCCTGCCCGCCCTGCCAGCTTCCTGAAAATAACTTTCAAGGCTTTCTGGCAATTCTACATGAACCACCGTTTGTACATCAGCCTTGTCAATGCCCATCCCAAAGGCGCTGGTGGCAACCATGACCTGCACTGTATTTTCCATCCAGTCCGTAAAGCGGGTATCACGCTCTTTGTTCGCCAATCCGCCATGGTAAAAATGGGCTTTGATACCATTTGCGTTGAGGTAAGCGGCATATTTATGTGCTGTTTTCCGACTGCGGACATAAACAATGCCCGACCCTTTTTTACTGCTGAAAATCCGTTTTAAGCGATACAATTTATCTTCTTCCCGCAATACGAGATAAGCAAGGTTTTTCCGCTGAAAAGAAGTCTGAAATACCTGTGGTTCTTTTAGTTCCAGCTGCGCCAGCATGTCTGCGGTTACCTGCGGGGTAGCCGTAGCGGTGACCGCGAGGCAGTTCACCTCTGGAATAAGCTGTCTAAATGTGGCGATATTGCGGTAGGCCGGCCTAAAATCATGTCCCCACTGGCTGATGCAGTGCGCCTCGTCAATAGCGAGCAGGGATATGTTCATCTGTTTGATACGTTCTATCACCAGTTCCTGCTGCAAACGTTCTGGCGAGAGGTAAAGTAGTTTGTAGTTTCCGTAGATACAATTATCCAACAGGGTGTCAAGTTCCTGGTAGGGTGTTCCCCCGGGAATATACATCGCCTTGATGCCTTTATTGCTCAGTTGCATCACCTGATCGCGCATGAGCGAAAGGAGCGGGGAAACCACTAATACGATACCTTCGCGTACGACTGCCGGGATCTGATAACAAAGTGATTTGCCACCGCCCGTGGGAAGGAGCGCGACCGCATCCTTGCCCGCCAGCACCGCACTGATAATTTCCTGTTGCTGCGGTCTAAAATACTCATAGCCCCAAAATTTCACCAGTGCCTGCTGGGGATCTAAATTCATCTTTTTAGATACTTTTCTATAAAATCAACCCGTTTTTCTATACTGCACTGTGGTACTTCTATGGGCATATAACCATACTGATGGTAGGTTTTTATCAAAAAATCGTGCAATCTGGTAGCGGTCTCAAAATCTTCGTAACGCTCATTATCTACTTCATGAATGGCCTCCCAGGGAGAAAGTGCAAATACACGGTCATAAACGTATTTTTCGCAGGCTTCTGTAAATACCGAAGTATATTTTTGGCCGGCATAGTCCATATATGCGGGAATGTCTGGAATACCGCGGTCATAGATTACAAAAGCATCGTTTATTTCCGCGGCAGCGTTGTATTGGGCGATACGTCCTTCCAACAGTTTCTGGCTGAAAAGCAGCGGCTCAGTTAGAAAAAGCTGCTCAATCCCATCCTGCTGCGCCTCTTTGATCACCTGACGCGAAATTTCATCAAAGGTTTTATAACCGCTCTGGGCAAGGGCATTTATCAACGTGGTTTTCCCGGTGCTGGGGCCGCCTATAAGTACAATACGTTCTATGGCTTAGGTTTTAGAATGCAAAAATACTCATTTGTGCAAGGATAATAAAATGGCTTGAAGACCCTATCTTTGCATATAAATATAGTTGATATGAATACAGAGAACAATCCAGAGGAATTTTACGGTAAGCTAAAGGGGCGCCTAGAAGAGACGGCTTCCTGGCCTTCTGAATACCTTTTTAAGTTTATAGTGCCTTCGGCCAAAGAAAAAATCAAGGCGATAGAAGATATTTTTGACAATACAGGGGCGGTAATCAAAACCAAGGAGTCCAGAAAAGGAACCTACACCAGCGTTTCCATAAACGTGCTCATGAAAGATCCTGACGCGGTCATCGCGAAGTACAAACAGGCAGCGGTGGTAGAAGGGGTGGTTTCCCTGTAAAACATTGCAAATACCTGTCAAAATAGGCCAATTATATACTTAAATTTACCGATTTTTGGCAGATTTTTACTATTTTGCGAGCGTTCGCCAGGGTAGAACGTACTTCACATTAAAATTTTACAATTGATAGATCAGTTAGAATATAATACAGAACGGGAAAAACTTATTGTTCCCGAATATGGCCGTCACCTGCAAAAGATGGTCAACCAGTTGCGTGAGATCAAAGATCGCGAAGAGCAGAACAAAGTTGCAAAATCCATCATTGCGGTCATGGGAAACCTGCAGCCGCATTTGCGCGACGTTCCTGATTTTCAACATAAATTATGGGATCAGCTGTTTATCGCGGCAGAATTTGACCTTGATGTGGATTCACCCTACGAGACCCCATCAAAAGAAAAGCTGGAAGAACGCCCAGAGCCTTTAGAATATCCTCAAAATTACCCTAAATACCGCTTTTACGGCAACAATATCAAGAGGATGATTGACCAGGCCGTTCAATGGGAAAAGGGAGACAAGCGCGAGGCGCTTGAATTTGCCATTGCCAACCATATGAAAAAATGTTTCCTCAACTGGAACAAAGATACCGTTGATGATGACGTGATCTTTAAGCACCTTTTTGAACTGAGTGGCGGTGAGATTAATATGGCAAAAAAAGAGGAAGATCTCAAAGATGCCAATCGTCTGGTACGTTCAAGAAAAAGTGGAAAATCAAATTCCAACAGAAAAAAATCAAGCAACCGAGGTAAAAAACGCTACTAAACCCCAAGTAGGATTTATTTATGGGATCATTTCAAATAGAAGGAGGTCATCAACTTAAAGGTGAAATCCAGCCTCAGGGCGCAAAAAACGAGGCACTTCAAATTCTTTGTGCCGTCCTCCTTACTCCAGAAGAGGTAAAAATAAGCAACATTCCAGATATTGTTGATGTCAATAAACTCATCATGATACTGGGCAATCTTGGCGTTAAAATTCAGAAATTGGGCAAAGGGAAATATTCCTTTAAAAGCGATGCGCTCAATCTGGATTATCTGGAGAGCGAACAATTTAAACAGGAAGGTAGCGGCCTACGGGGATCTATTATGATCGTGGGGCCACTTTTGGCGCGTTTTGGCAAAGGCTATATTCCACGTCCTGGGGGTGATAAAATTGGTCGTAGACGTCTTGATACCCATTTTGAGGGTATGATCAAACTGGGCGCAAAATTCCGTTACAACAAAGAAGAGCGTTTTTATGGGGTGGAAGCACCAGAAGGCCTCAAAGGGGCTTTTATGTTGCTGGATGAAGCTTCGGTGACCGGTACCGCAAATATCGTTATGGCCGCCGTACTTGCCGAAGGAAAGACCACGATCTACAACGCCGCCTGCGAACCTTATCTTCAGCAATTGTGCAAAATGCTCAACCGCATGGGAGCCAATATCACAGGGATAGGTTCTAATATGCTTCATATTGAAGGTGTGGAAAAACTGGCAGGTTGTGAGCATACCGTACTTCCTGATATGATAGAAATAGGTTCATGGATAGGACTTGCCGCTATGACCAAAAGTGAAATTACCATAAAGAATGTGAGCTGGGAAGATCTGGGTGTCATTCCCACGACCTTCAGGAAACTGGGGATTACCTTAGAGCGGAAAGGGGATGATATTTATATTCCCGCACACAAAGACGGTTATCAGATCGAGACCTTTATTGATGGTTCTTTTATGACCATTAGTGATGCACCCTGGCCCGGTTTTACTCCAGATTTACTGAGTATCGTGCTGGTCATCGCAACCCAGGCCAAAGGGGAGGTGCTTATTCATCAAAAGATGTTTGAAAGCCGGCTTTTCTTTGTTGATAAATTGATTGATATGGGGGCAAAGATCATTCTTTGCGATCCACACCGCGCTACGGTCATAGGGCACGACTTTAAATCGAGCCTAAAAGCGACCAATATGACCTCACCAGACATACGTGCCGGTATTTCCTTATTGATTGCCGCACTGAGCGCAAAAGGAACTTCTACCATTAATAATATTGAGCAAATAGATCGCGGTTATGAGAATATAGACGGTCGTCTGCGGGCTATTGGGGCAAAGATTGTACGAACTTCATAACGGTTATATTTTATTTTTTATAGCATAGGTTTTGATCGAACTGCGATAATCTAAGTTCCGTTCTGATTCCATAGAATTATTTTCCATATAAAATTCGTTATATTTGAATATGGATGTTATGACGTATATAAAGGATAGGCACGATATTTTTTATGCCCTTTGCAGAAGATATGAGGTTGACAAGCTTTACATTTTTGGCTCATCCATAACTTCCAGCTTCAATAAAGAAATTAGTGATGTAGACCTGCTTGTGCAATTAGCGATTGAGAAACCAGAAGATAGAGGGATCGCGCTCATTACCTTATGGGATAAGCTAGAGATTTTCTTTGATAGAAAAGTAGATTTACTAACAGATGATTCCCTGAAAAATCCCTATTTAAAAGAAAATATCGATAGAACCAAAAAGCTCATCTATGACCGAAAAAGAGAGCAAATTTTTATATGATATTTCCAACTCAATATACCTGATACAGGAGTTCATTAGCGACACGCCATCTTTTACTGCATATCAGAATGACCTTAAGACTAAAAGTGCGGTAGAAAGGCATCTCGCCATAATCGGGGAAGCCGTTAATAAATTTCGGAAAATTTCAGAAGACCACACCTTAGAACATGCCGCTCAAATAATAAGTTTAAGGAACAGATTGATACATTCGTATGACAGTATTGACGATTCTATCGTCTGGGCAATAGTGTCGCATTATCTTTTACCACTTCAAAGAGAGGTACAAAAATTACAGGAAAGAGATCAATAGTCCGTTTTTCAACGGATTCCTAAAGCAATTTTTCCCCAATTTCTTTCCAGGTTTCCACACGCTCATAACCGTGGGAATTGATGTTGTGCGGGGAGGTAAATTGTATGGCCCTGCCCTCAAAAGTGTCCAGATTGAAAGACCGGTCATCTATAAGTACATCGCCTTTCAGTACAAATTTATGACCGCAGAGAATACGATATTCCCAGGTAATAAAAGGAAAGTGGTTATCTAACCAGATTGATTTTTCTTCAAGGGATTGCGGGAACTGCATGGCCGCGGATGCTATATAAACTTCGTGATCCTTACTTAATTGTTCCAGGACATCCTGACTGTCTTCCATTACTTTTAGATTGGAAAAAAAGCCACGCTGGCGGTTCTGTTCATGAATGTAATCCTGATGCTCTTTTGGTACAAACTCCCAGACGTCACCACCCTTGCAAGCTTCTTTGGTAAGTTGGGTTCTATATTTTTCGTTATACAGATCAATGTGGGCGCCATAGGTATCTGCCAGCACTTCATCCATATCTACAAATATTCGCATAGTTTCTTGTTTTGAACCCAAATATAAGCCTTCTAGGCGGCAAAAGCATAGGTTTTATCCCTATTTCGGGGTTTTGCAAACCGAAAAGAATATCTTTTAGTAAATTGTTGAACTCTTGCTTTCGTTCTTAAAATCAGGCCTGTATGAAACATTATTTCCTATTAATTTTTCTTTTTACCATTGGGCTGAGTTATGGCCAACTCGTAATCAACGAGCTTGATTGCGATTCTCCCGGTTATGATGACCGCGAGTTTATAGAATTGCGATCAGAAGATGCTTATTTTCCGCTAGACGGTTATCTCGTTGTACTTTTTAATGGCTCTGAAAATGGTATGGATTCAAGCTATTTTACCATTGATTTGACCGGTTTTGTGACAGATATCAACGGTATTTTTCTCATAGGTAGCAACACCGTGTCGCCCGCGCCACAATATTTTATAGATGCCAATGTTATCCAGAACGGTGTTGATGCGGTGGCTATTTATAAAGCAAAACCGGAAAATTTCCCTGAGGAAACACCTGCGAATACCGTTGGTCTAATTGATGCGCTTGCCTATGACACAAATGATGCAGATGATGACGACCTGCTTCAATTACTTGGGATTGCGCAGCAGATCAATGAAAATGAAAACGGCAATAAGGATAATGAATCGATTCAGCGGAATGTGGATGGAACGCATTCCGTTAAGGCGCCTACGCCACGCCGTTCTAATGATGGCAGTGGAGTAGGGCAAATAGGTATTGATTTTTCACTCAAAATGGAAGAATTTACGGAAGGAGATACCTTTGAGATTGTGTTCACGGCAGATCAAATTCTTGAAAATACGCTGGATTTTAGTGTCAATTTGACCAATTTTGGCTTTGATTCGGCTGATTTTTCCGGAAAGCTGGAACTCACCATTCCGGCAGGATCAAGTACGGTAGCGACACAAATAATGCTTACAGATGACGATCTGGACGAGGGCGATGAAGAGATGGTGATCCGTTTTGAGAACCTTCCGGAAGGGTTTATCCCACTGCGCGACCGGCTTTTGATTCGTGTCGTAGATGATGACTTTGGGATTTCACCCTGGGGAACTCCGCTTAATCCCACATATGAAGTTGTAGAATCTACACAGCCCGTTAACTTTTATGCTTCGCTGAATGGAAAAGCGGGAAATAATTTAAGACAGGCGATTACCGCTTTAATTGCAGCTCCCGAAATCGTGCGTGCCCAGACTTATGCAGATGTGATCGATATTGTAAAAGAAGCAGATCAAAATCCACTGAACAACAATGAAGTCTGGCTACTTTATACCGAAAAAAGCCGACCCAAATTGGATTTTCAGCTTACCAGCGACAGTTTTGAAAAATGGAACCGGGAGCATGTTTTTCCGCGGAGCCGTGGCGGTTTTTATAATATAGAAGCAGATGAGGTTGCTGATGGAAAGGAGATTTACGTGACTACAAATGTAGACAGCATTCGGCATGGCAATACCGATGCCCACGCGCTGCGCGCGGTAGATTCCCGAGAAAACAGCCGCCGAAACAATCAGAATTATGGCGAATATACAGGTCCCTCAGGTACAGCGGGCAGTTTTTATGGAGATGTGGCGCGAAGTGCGTTTTTTATAGCCCTGCGTTATACGGGACTGGAAATTGTCAACGGTTTCCCGGAAGCCGGTTTTGGGAAACTGGGCGATCTGCAAACGTTGTTGCAATGGCACCGCGCCGACCCTCCAGATGATTTTGAGATGCACCGCAACAATGTCGTTTACACCTGGCAGTACAACCGCAATCCCTTTATCGACTATCCAGAACTTGTGGAATACCTCTGGGGAAATAAACAGGGCGAAGTATGGAATGCTGATCTTTCAATACAAACTACTGCTGGTGATTTGATCAAAATATACCCCAATCCAGCTCAAAAATGGGTGATTTTAAGTGGTTTTTCGGGCAAAAAGAGGATAAAATTATATGATACAACCGGCAAACTGGTATTGAAAAAAACCGTTTTGTCCGGTCAGCGGTTAGATCTTGATCATAAAGCAGGAATTTATTATTTAACTATGAAAATGGGCACTAAAAAAATGAACAGGAAATTGATCATTCAATAAAGTTAAGTACGTGTTCATCTCTTTTAGAAGGAGTGGTGGGATGAGCATTTTGAAAAGTTTTAGTAAATTGACCTTAGAAATAGAACGTATGTGGCAATTTTATCTGGACGTGACCAAATTTGCACTTGCCTTTTACGTGGTTAGCCTTATTATTGTTTCTCCATTTATGGCCGCTTTGCTCTTCGGTATTTTGGGGACATTTATCGGTTTGATAGGTTACAATCAGTTTCATAAAAATGAATATTATACCTATTACAATCTGGGCTACACAAAGAGAAAATTGATAACCACCGCCTGGCTGTTTAATTTGTTACTAAGCGTTCCCCTAATGGGAATGGACGGTTTGCTGGGAATTCTTTTTTAATGGCACACTTACAACTGGGCAATGCCAGTAAATCCTTCGGCAAAAAGCATATTCTGAAAAAAGTTTCTTTTCAGCTAAAAACGGGCGAGATTCTTGGCCTTTTCGGAAGTAATGGCAGTGGAAAGAGCACTTTGCTCAAAATACTTTTCGGAACCCTAAAAAGTGACATCCTTGATCTAAAAATTGACGGTAAAACATTCCGCGGAAGCGATATTATCAAGCATCAAAAAATTGGTTACCTACCACAATTTTCTTTTCTGCCGGCGGCAAACCGGGTTTGGGATGTCGTACCTAAATTTTTTGAAGATGGCAAATTGCAGGACCGTGTAATGCGCGATCCCGGTGTAGAACGTATCAGCGGGACTAAAATTGGCCAACTCTCACAGGGGGAACGCCGTTATCTGGAGCTGCAACTGGTAGGTAATCTTGCGCATCCTTTTTTAATGCTGGATGAGCCTTTTTCTATGGTTGAACCCTTGTATATTGAACATATCAACCGCTTTTTGCTTCAGATAAAAGAAACGAAGGGCATTCTTCTTACAGATCATTATTACCATAACGTCTGGGAAATTAGTGATCGTAAAAAACTGCTAAAAGAAGGTGTGCTCAACAATATTCAGACTAAGGAAAACTTAAGGGAAATGGGATATATAAGATCAATAGAATGACCTAATTTAGAGGTAGCAATTCTACTAAATAGTTTTAACTCTAATTTATGAAAGATAATTTTTCTGGCCATGCGGTCGCTTATGCCAAATACCGTCCCACATATCCTGAGCAGCTGTATGCCTATCTTTATTCTTTGCTTGACGAAAAGAAAAACGCCTGGGACTGCGCCACCGGTAATGGACAAGTAGCAGTGGAGCTTGTAAAGGTTTTTGATGAGGTTTGGGCGACGGATTTGAGCGAAAATCAATTAAAAGAAGCCGAAAAACGGGAACATATCACTTACGAGGTCCATACGGCAGAAGATACCGTTCCCTATAAAAAGCACTTTGATCTTATTACCGTGGCGCAGGCGATACATTGGTTTGATTTTGACCGGTTTTATACAAATGTGAACGTTGCTTTAAAGGACAATGGTATTTTAGCCGTAATTGGGTATTCCCTTATTACCACCGCTGGCAAATTAAACGAATTTCTTAAACATTTTTACGAAGAGATTATAGGGAAATACTGGGATGCAGAACGGGAATATCTTGATAATCATTACCGCACCATACCGTTTCCATTTAGGGAAGAAGTAGTTCCACAGTTCACCATGGACGTACGGTGGACTCAAGAGCAGTTATTGAATTATTTGAATACCTGGTCAGCAGTAAAACATTATGAAAAAGAAAAAGGTGAAAATCCGCTAGATTTGATCAAAAACGACGTAAAAACACACTGGGGCAAACAGGAAAAACGGCTTTTTGAATTTCCATTGTTCTTGCGCGTGGGGCATAAAAACTAATACCACTACGCTAAAAAAGTAAGATAGAGGATTTGTTATTTTAAGTCCTTTCTATTTGATCGCTTCCTTATACACTTTTAAGCAGCGTTCACGCGCTTCTTTGTGATCTACCATTTTTTCGGGATACTCCTCAGTACCAAATTCAGGTACAAATTCTTTGATATATTTATGGTCTTTATCAAACTTATCAACCTGGGTCATAGGGTTGAAAATCCTAAAATAAGGCGCGGCATCTACGCCACTTCCTGCTGCCCACTGCCAGTTCCCTACATTGCTGGATTGCTCATAATCAAGAAGTTTTTCGGCAAAATACGCTTCTCCCCAGCGCCAATCGATAAGCAAATGTTTGCATAAGAATCCGGCAGTAAGCATGCGCACACGGTTGTGCATATATCCCGTAGTGTTGAGTTGGCGCATACCAGCATCCACGAGCGCAAAACCGGTTTTCCCAGCTTTCCACTTTTCAAATTCTTCCTCGTTATTTCTATATTCCACGCGGTCATATTTCTTGCGGAACGCATTATCAACCGTCTCCGGAAAGTGATCAAGGATTTGCATAAAAAACTCACGCCAGATCAGTTCGCTCCAGAAAACTTTATTCTTTTCTGCAATTGCTTTTTTCATGAGTTTACGCACGCTTACCGTGCCAAAGCGCAGATGCGCACCTACTCTTGAGGTACCATGATCTAACGCAGGATAATTACGCGTGTCCTCGTAATTATCAATTGTAGTGGGAGTTACATCATATTCTGGAAATTTAAGGTCAGATTTTGTAAAGCCCATATCGTCGAGGGAAAGGTTGGGCAAGCGGCTATTCCTATATAGATTATCAAGATATTGACTTGTATAGTGGATTTTCAAGTCCCTTTCCTCATCAAAATTGTCCTTCCAGGTATTCATATAGGGCGTGAAAACGACATAAGGATCGCCATCTCCCTTGACAACTTCGTCCCGTTCAAAAACAACCTGGTCCTTGTAGGTTTTAAAAGCTATATCCTTTTTTTCGAGTAAATCGCCTATAGCTTTATCCCTTTTCTTCGCGTAAGGTTCGTAGTCGTGATTTGTGAAAACCGTGTTTATATCGTAATCCTTGACCAGGTTTTGCCAGATTTCTTCAGGTTTTCCGTAGAAAAAAGCAATGGAACTGTCATGCTTATCTTGCAATTCATCGCGCATTTTCTGAAGGGTTTCAAAAATGTGAGATACCCGCGCATCGTCCTCTGGTAGCTCATCAAGAATTTCGGAATCAAAAATAAAAATGGGCATTACAGGATGATCACTCTTTAAAGCTTCTAAAAATCCAACGTTATCATCAAGTCGTAAGTCCCTTCTGAACCAAAATATATTAACCGTATCCAATTCTGCTTATTTTAATCTGTTTTTCGCCGGAATATATTTTTCCAACTTTCTATTTCTTTATTTCTATCCCCCGAAAATGTATGCGGGATGTATTGTTTTAGCCTACATTCAGTGTTGACATTCCGCCATCAATACCAAAAACCTGTCCGGTAACCCAACTACTGTCGTCACTTAAAAGAAAACGCGCACAATTGGCAATATCAGTCGCCGTGCCCACCCGTTTTAATGGGTGACGTTCGTTCATTTTTTCCTTTTTCTTGTCGTTGCCCAACAATTTCTCGGCTAAGGGAGTATCTGTCAGGGAAGGTGCGATTACATTCACGCGAAAAGATGGAGCATATTCTGCCGCAAGCGCTTTTGCAAATCCTTCTATAGCCCCTTTTGCTGCGGCAACACTCGTGTGAAAAGGCATTCCCGTTTTCACGGCCACAGTACTGAAAAATATTAAACTCGCCTGATCTGATTTTTTAAGAAGTCCTTCAACAGCTTTTAGGCTTTTCACGAGGCTTAGAAAATTTAGCTGAATATCTTTTTCAAACGCTTCCGCGCTCAACATTTTAAAAGGCTTTAGATTGATACTGCCCGGGCAATAAACAAAGCCATCCAATTTTTCTGGCAACTCATCAGTAGGAAGCTCATCCGTTTCAGCATCATATTGTATATAGGTAACGTCAAGATCGCTTAGTTTGTCTGCGGTTCGCGAAGCGACGAAAACCTCATGGTCTTTATGCAATTGGCTTACCAGTTCAAAACCGATACCATGAGAACCCCCTATAAGTAGTATGTTTTTTTTCATCACCTTTTTAGTTTAAAATGTCTTTTCGCGTAATGCCTTCACTTTTTCGCTCTTTGTTTTCATATTTTCCAAAAAGTTCGATCAGTTTTTGTTCCCTGAATTTGAATATTTCATCAAGTTTTGGCTTTACCAAAATAGGATGTCCAAGCTGTCCTAAAATTCCCAGAGGAAGTTTGTAGTGCAGGAGATCTTCCATTTCCACACCGCCTGGAATTTCCTTGATGAAATGTTTGTGGTGCCATAGCGCATAAGGGCCAAAACGCTGTTCATCCACAAAATATTCCTTGTCGCGAACATGCGTAATCTCAGTGACCCATTTGGTTTTGATACCGGCCAGGGGAGTAACGAGATACTGAATAAGCTGGCCTTCAAACATGGGACGATCTGCACCGCTTACAATATTGAAACCCATATAATCTGGTGTGATTTGCTTCAGGTTTTTTGGATCAGACAAAAAATCCCAGGCTTTTTGAAGGGAAATGGGCAATTTTTGTTTGGTATGCAATTCATATATTTTCATGGAAAGGCGTATAGCCGTAAAGATAACAGCCTTATGACCTATACAGAGGTCTTAGAAGTTAAACAAATTTTAAAGTTAGGGTAGAAAAATTTGAAAGTTCAGCCTATTGAAAGTAGTAGAATATTACCAGGTCTAAATATTAAAAGCCTAGATATTTTAATACTTCTAAGTTATCTTAATTTTTAGCAGACTGGTATTCCATAAAATGATCTGCCCAGAGTTGAGCGCATTTCAAATTTTTGAAGAAAGCAAACGATCGTGAGCTGTTTTTCTGTTCCTCATGAAGCCGTTCCCGCCATTTGTCATTTGTGGAAACAACGGCGACAGCAATCATGTTCTTCAACGAATCCCGATGATATTTTGGATTTATAACGATATCGTTTATGCGCTCATTGATAAGAACGAAATTACGATCCTTGTAATACTTTTTTAAATGAAGCCTTACTTCCTGAAGTGTCTCTACATCTAGGTAACTCTTACTAAGATAAACTAAGTGCGCATAATTGAAGCTTAATCTTAAGAGATAAGCGTCTGTCTCAACAACATTATCTTCTGGTTTATCATTCATTCTATCAATTATTAAACTATCAGATGAAAATAACATTTTACGAGGATTAGGAGAGCTAATATAAAAAAATACATTAATTTCTTTAGGTTTTCATTAACAAAATTAAATTTTGATAGTGTTAATTTTAGTGTGAGCTTCCTCAGATCGACTTTTTTGGAATGTGCTCATAACTAACCATATACTATTTAAATGAGAAAAATCTTTTTATTGACCATAGCTATTTTAGCAAGTTTTCAAATGACTGCTCAGATCAACACACCGGCACCTAGCCCAGCAGCGACCTTGACGCAGGTTGTGGGACTTACAAATGTGTCTGTAGATTATTCAAGACCCAGTATGAAGGGTCGTGAAGTCTTCGGTAAAATGCTGCCCTATGGCACCATCTGGAGAACCGGTGCCAATGCCACCACAAAATTTAAGATCGATAAAGATATCACGATCAATGGGAAAGCGCTTAAAGCAGGTACTTACAGTTTGTATACTGTTCCTGGCGAGACAGACTGGGATGTTGTTTTTTACACTGATGACAGTAACCCGCTAATAACAGAATTTGACAACAGTAAGATCGTACTCCGTACTACCGTTGAATCTCAGGATATGCCCATGAATGTGGAAACGTTTACGATTACAGTTGATGATGTTACATCAGACGGGGCTACACTGGGACTTTTATGGGCAAATGAGTATGTAGGTATTCCCTTCAAAGTGAATACAGATCAGGAGGTGATGGCAAGTATAGATGCAGCGCTTAATGGACCTTCAGCAGGTGATTATTACAACGCTGCGGTTTACTATCTGAATGCAGGAAAAGATATCGAAAAATCCAAAATGTGGATGGAAAAGGCAATGACCATGACCGAAAATCCACGTTTCTGGCAATTACGTCAACAATCATTGATATTGGCCAAATCTGGCGATAAAAAAGAAGCGATCAAAGCAGCTAAAGCTTCCCTTGCAGATGCTGAAAAAGCGGGCAATGCGGACTATATTAAAATGAACAAAGATTCCCTTAAGGAATGGGGCGCAATGTAACCTGTTAGACTTAAAAAGTTAAAAAACCCCCAAAAATCAGTAGATTTTCGGGGGTTTTTTGCTTAAAAAGAGTCATTTAAAAGCATAAATTAGGAGTTTACATTAATATTCCAATCCTATTTTAGCGCGTATCGTATCAAGCGTGTTTATAATCAATCTGCTAAAATCATAGGTCATCATGTCGCTTTCTTTTACTCCTTCACGCAACATAGCTGCCATGTGCATGATCTCAAAATTGTAGCCTTTTGCAGAATAGTCAAAATCGTGTTCCGTTTTGACTCCGTCGAGAATGGTGGTGACCTTATCTGTATTATGAAAACGCGGGTGCATATAAAGGAGTCCGTTTTCACAGATAATCGTGGTGGTCGTGGGGGTTTTTGTGTTTATTGCTGATTTAATATATCCTTTCGCGCCATCTTTATAGGTAAACGTTACACTGTTTTCCACATCAACTTCAGTTTTTCCCATTTTTGCTTTCGCCGAAATTTTTTCAGGCTTGCCCAGAAAGGCCAACACGCAAAATATTGGGTAGATACCCACATCTAGCAGGGCGCCGCCGCCCAATTTCTTATCCCAAAGCCTTCCCTCTGGATCAAAAGGTGCATCAAAACAAAAGTCGGACGTTATTTTTTCAATCTTCCCATATTTTCCAGAGGCTATTTCTTCCAGTGCAAAGTTGAAATGTGGCATAATGCGCGTCCACAAAGCTTCCATAAGAAGTACCTTATTTTCCTTGGCGGAAGCGATCATCTTTTCCACTTCACCGGCATTCATGGCAAATGGTTTTTCGCAGAGCACTGCTTTTCCATTCTCCATGCACAGTATGGAGTCCTCACAATGACGTACATGAGGGGTGGCAATGTAGACCACATCTACTTCTGGATCTGCCGCAAGTTCTTCATAAGAGCCATATGCTTTTGCTGCTTTATATTCCGTTTTAAAATCTTCTGCTTTTTCAATGGTCCTGGAGGCGACGGCGGTGAGTTCATTTCCCGGTACGGTCAATAAATCTTTAGCAAAACTATGGGCGATTTTACCCAGTCCCAGGATACCCCATTTTATGGTTTTCATAATAGTTGTTTAATGTTTGGATTTTTTTTAAGCTAGTATTGGATCAAAGCATCTTGCGCTTTTCCCTTAATCTTTTTTTATTAACTGTATGATATAAGCAATACAAATGACGAGCGCGCATCCTATAAAATTAAGCAATAAATAAGGAAGGTTTATGTATTCATATTTATCCAGGCAGAAGAGTGCGATTACCAGCATCTGCGTGATGACGGCGCCTATAAAAACGGCATTTCCACCAATTCTTTTTATCGCAAATGCGACTATAAATATACCCAAAATTGTCCCATAAAATATGGAACCTATAATATTGACCAGCTGGATAAGGTTGTCAAACAGATTTGCCGTGCAGGCGATGAGGATGGCGAGTATCCCCCAACTGAGGGTAAACCATTTTGTGGCGCCCACAAAGTGATCATCGTCCCGTTCTTCTTTTAGGTTGCGCCTGTAAAGATCCATCGTCGTGGTTGTGGCAAGGGCATTAAGTTCTGATGCGGTAGAAGACATCGCTGCAGAAAGGATTACGGCAAGCAACAAACCTATAAGACCACGCGGAAGGTTGTTGAGTATAAAATGAATAAACACATAATCCCTGTCATTCGTCTCTACATTTTTATCTGCCCTAGAGATCACATCCCTGGCTTCCTCGCGTATCATTTCTTCCTGAGCTGTGGCATCCTGGAGCTTGGTTTGAATGACGGTATATTCCTGTTTGAAATCTGAATCCTGATTTTTTTCCGCAGTTATCAGGTTTTTGCTCAAGGAAGCTTTTTCCAGCCGCAGTTCGTTAAGCTGTCCCTGTAAACTCTCATAATCTTCTTGCAGGGGCGAGTTTATCACAGATTCTGTTGCCGCAGGATTGAAATTGAGTGGGGTAGGGTTGAACTGATAAAAAACAAAAACCATCACCCCCACGAGCAAAATAAAGAACTGCATGGGCACTTTTAAAAGTCCGTTGAATATAAGTCCCAGTTGCATTTCCCGCATAGAGCGGCCAGACAGGTAGCGCTGTACCTGGCTCTGGTCTGTCCCGAAGTAAGAAAGCATAAGAAAGGTCCCTCCCAGGATACCCGTCCATACGGTATAGCGATCGTCCAGGCTAAACGAGAAGTCAAGAATATTGAGTTTTCCGCTGGCACCGGCAATTTCCAGCGCGTTTGTAAAACTTATGTCTTCGGGCAGGTAGCTGATGATCAGGAAAAAAGCGACGAACATACCCAGAAAAATCACTCCCATTTGCTGTTTTTGGGTTACGGTGACTGCTTTTGTTCCGCCAGAAATCGTATAAATTACCACCAGCACACCTATGATAATATTAAGTGTGTTTAAATCCCAGCCCAACACCGCGGAAAGGATGATAGAAGGGGCAAAAATTGTAATCCCGGCAGAAAGTCCACGTTGTAGTAAAAAGAGTCCGGCAGCGAGGGAGCGTGTTTTTAGATCAAAACGGCTTTCTAAAAATTCATATGCCGTGTATACTTTCAGCTTGTGATAAATAGGAATAAAAAACAGGCAAATGATCACCATCGCAATGGGAATCCCAAAGTAAAGTTGCACAAATCCCATCCCACTGTGAAAAGCTTGCCCAGGGGTAGATAAAAAAGTAATGGCACTGGCCTGCGTCGCCATTACCGAAAGTCCTACCGTCCACCAGTTGGATTCGCTTCCACCACGTATATAATCTTCTACGTTGTTACGCCCTTGCGTTTTATAGATACCATAAAAAACGATAAATGCGAGGGTGGCTATAAGTACGATCCAGTCTATCTGTTGCATATTACTCGCAAAAAATGTTCATGATTATATAAAACAAAACGATGTAGACCAGGTTGGCTACCAAGACCAGCGTATAGATTTTACTCCATTTTTCTTTTTTTTGTTCCATATTAATTTGTAGTTTTTTTGCCATGTTTGCCTATGGAAAGTAAATTGGCAAAAAGGCGATAGGCACCAGGCACTCCTGCGGGAAGTTCCCTAAAGAAACTAAGTCCCGTATAGATATAATGACCTTTCCCGTATGGAGCGACCAGCAAACTGCCCTCTAGGGGATCTTCATCTTTATCATGAATGGATAAAATGGGTTCATACTTTTCATCCCATTCGTTAGGGAAATAAAGTCCGCGTTCCTGTACCCAGCCTTTAAAATCCTCTTCATTGATCTTATTGGGATTATTTAAAACCTCTGCCTTTTTATTTAGAAGGGTTACCTGTGCATTTTCATCAGTTACACGGTCGCTGGAAAGCTGCAATGGATACGGACCAATATTGGGAAACTCAAACCCCCTGGCCGTATTGTACTGAACGAGGAGCGTACCCCCATTTTCAACATAGCTCAACAGATCGGCTTGTTTATAACGCAAAACATCAATCGTATTATACGCCCTGATCCCCATAACAATTGCATCAAATTGATTCAACAGGGAAACACTGATTTTAGAAGGATCTATCGGGGTAACGCGGTATCCTATTTGGCGCAGGCTTTCAGGAATTGCATCTCCCGCACCATTGATATAGCCTACATTGTCTCCTCTTTTTTCAATATTGAGGCGTACCACGCGGGTTTCATTAGGTAAGGCAAGCGTCTGCAACGGGATATGATCATAATCCAACTGCACTATTTTTTTCTCGTAACGCTTACCATTCCAGCTGATCACGGGATTTAAATTGCCCTGACTGTCGTCTGATGGTGGTGTCACCTTAAATACAATGTTTTTAGTCTGCCCTTTACTCTCAAACTGTAGTGTTGCCTCAGCTGGTGCTACTTGCCATCCATCAGGGTGGCTCAGGCTTACGCTGGCTTCGGTGCTGTCGCGGTAAGCGGTTACCTGTACTGTTATTTCCTTGGGTTCTGTATTTGCAAAGATTATAACGGGTTCCTGTATGCGGGCGCCAAAAGCAGGTAATATTTCAAAAGGTTCATAAACCTCACCATTCACACGATCTGTATATTTATACACCAGTGGAGTACTGAAAGGAATTTCGGTACCATTCAATGAAATGGTAAAAACGGCCTGAAAAGCATGTGGTGTTTCCGGAAGGCCAATGAGTTCCTGATCGCCCACTTTGTACATGCCAAGGGAACCTTTGTTTTCAAGCCAGTAAGCAGTAGTAAAGGCGGCTTCTCCCGTATTCATAACTACCGCTTTTTGAAAATCAATATTGTTCTTCAGCGTGTCGTTTATTGCAATTTGATTAGATACGGGTTGTAGCACTACATCAAGCATGCGCACGGGGAAATCGCTTCTGTTTATAGCTTCAAGGGTTACTTCAATATCCTCAAAAGGTGTGGCAGTTTGTTGGCTTGTTGCAGCCTCCAGGTACAAACCGGCGCAGGCTTTAATGATTTCTTTAAGTTCTTCGGTCTTTATGGTTTTCCAGTGGGATTCTTTTAATGCGGTTAGAAGTCCGTAGGCCTCTAGCAGCGCAGGCAGGCTTGCGGCGGGATCATCAAATTGAAAGTTTCTCTGTAAAGAATCAAGAATTATTCCCAGTGCTGCGCCATTTTCCAGACGGTTCCAGGAAGTATCTATGCCCTCAAAAATATTTCCATTTTCAGGATAATCGCCTTTGAGAAGCTCCAGGTATTCCACCTGGCTTCCGCGGGAGCCGGTGTTCCCAAAACCTTGCGAACGGTGCTGACTGCGGCTCATTGCAGATATTTCGGTATTGCTCAAGCCCAGATCGGTATAATAGACGCCCACATCCACAGAAACCAAATTGCCCTTATCTGCTTCTTCAAACTTTTCCCTGCTGCCATAAAACCACCAGGAAGTATTAAAAAACTGCCTTTTAGGCTGCCAAACGGAAGTATATTCCAGTTGTTCCGGGAATTTTTTTGGATTGTTTGCAAGATCAAAAGCTTCCACGCTCAACATGGCAGACGAGGTATGGTGCCCATGTGTAGTTCCCGGTGATCTATGATCAAAACGATTGATGATCACATCTGGCTTAAATTTACGTATCGCCCACACCACATCGCTGAGCACTTTATCTTTATCCCATATATTTAAGGTTTCTTCAGGGTTTTTTGAATAACCAAAATCATTGGCACGCGTAAAACGCTGTATCCCGCCATCAATTTTGCGCGCCGCTAGAAGTTCCTGTGTCCTAATGGCGCCCAGAAGTTCGCTAAGTTCTGGCCCTACCAGGTTTTGACCGCCGTCACCGCGCGTCATGGAAAGATATCCCGTCCTGGCATGAACCTCATTGGAAAGATAGGAAATCATGGCCGTATTCTCATCGTCAGGATGGGCGGCAACGTAAAGCGCAGAGCCCAAAAAATTGAGTTTCTGTATTTTTTCAAATATCTGAACCGCATCCGGTTTTTGGGGCCGTTGTGCCTGCATCCCAAGGCAGGAGAATAATACCAGTATTAGAATGACGCGCAGCTTAGATATCATGGAGGAGCAGGTGTTTTGATAAAGACCCAAATATAGCTAAAAGGAAATGCGCAACGTTTTATTCCATTCATTTTTTGGTTAAATCGAACGGAGTGTACTTATTCATTGTACGCTAAACTTTGGAAAAGAGTAAATCTCCAATGTGATCGTATTTAAGAATATCTGAACGTATTACTTTTTCAGATATAGAATCGAAAATTTTAAGCGCCCTGGTTATGCCGAACTTATAACACTTATTTTAAACGCTTTTTTGCTTTAGTAGTAATGAGCGTTATTCGAAATATAAACCTATAAATACCTTAGAATAGTCTGTTTTTGACCTGATTTTCAGGCTAAAAAGGAGATTTTCTTGAGTTAAAATGCCTGTAGCATTTGATACAGGAGTTGGGTGGGCAATCCCATCACCGTATTGTACGAGCCTTCAAGTTTTACTAGTCCTATGTGGCCCAGCCATTCTTGAATTCCATAAGCGCCAGCCTTGTCCATAGGAGAATAGTTATCTATATAATAAGAAATTTCTTCCGGGCTAAATTCCTTAAAATGTACAAAAGCCGTATCGTGGTCCACTAGAATCTTTGTGGTGTTCATCAGGCAAAGGGAGGAGATCACACGGTGTTTTTTTCCGCTTAAATTGGTGAGTATGGTATGTGCTTCTTCCGTAGTTTTGGGTTTACCAAGAATCTGTTCCTCAAAGACGACGATGGTGTCGCCGGTTATAACTATTTGATCAGGTTTTAGATCTTTTCTGAAGACTTCCGCTTTTGCCAGCGCAATATGTTCCGCTATTGCGGAAGGGCTCAAATCTGAGGGGTAGCTTTCATCTACCGGCCTGACGAGCACCTCAAAGTCAAGGTCCATAGCTTTGAGCAGTTCCTTTCTGCGTGGTGATTGCGAAGCGAGAACAAGTTGTTTTCCTGATAATTTAGAATGCAGCATATAAAAGACTTAAGGAAAGTACGCCCAGGGAAAAGATCCCCAGTACCATACTAATTTTTAAATAAAGCGATAGCCGTGCAAAATCTTTTTTTGAGGTCGCCGCCCAGGCTTTTATGGCAAAAAACAGCAACGATCCTCCTACCACAAAAAGCAGGTAAGCCGTGGTAATGGCATTTGTATACAGGTAAAAATAAATATAAACCACAAGTAAGGCGATATAACCCAGTGCTACAACGCTGGTGATTTTTGCCGTGCGCACGCGTCCCAGGACTATGGGCAAACTGCTCAATCCATGGGCATGATCACCGTCCATATCTTCAAGATCCTTGACGATTTCACGCAGCACATTCAGCAGGAATGCAAAGATCGCATAATCCCGCAGCACGGAAACGGGATTGGAGAGGGACGGACCGTAAGTGGATACAAGAGCCGATAGGTCAAAAATGACCACAATTAATATGGCCGAAGCAACTAGAATACTTACCAGAATATTACCCACAAGCAATATCCGTTTTAAAAAGGTGGCGTAACTATATAAAAGTGCCGAAATAAAGACAAAAAAGGCCGCATAGGCACTATTTCCACTTTGTACTGAAAGGTAATAGCCAAGGCCCACACCGGCAATATTTAGGGCTAAATAGTAATTAAATGCCCGTTTTTCGGTGATTTTTAAGGGAATTAAGCGTTTTTTTGGTCGGTTTATGCGGTCAATTTCCACGTCTTCAATATCATTGATAACGTAACCTGCCGCGGCAATACAAAGTGTTGCCATGACAAGTATAAAAAAATCAAGGGTAGAAAGCGCCACCGGAAAATCAAGTGCTTTTAAAAACCCAAAATGAACAAGCACCTGGGTAAGTAGGAGAAGCAGCAGGTTTTTATACCGAATGAGATTGAGAAAGTGCAACGCGTCAAAACTTTAAGTGAGGCGTCAAATATAATACTATCTATTTTATTGCTCTTACTATGCAAAACAGCTTTTCAAAGTTTAAGATCTTTGAAAAGCTGTCTCCTGAATTTAAAAGCTGCAAATTTGATCCTAAAAAATCTACGATTTTTTGTTGACCGAACCTCCACTACTTTCTGAATCGCGTATTTCAGCGGGATTGCCCCAGTAGGAAACGCTACCCCCGCTGGAAGCTTCTGCTTCAATTTTTTTAGAGGCAAATATTTTTATACTTCCCGCACTTGAAACATCTGCAGTGGCCGTTTCGGTCTTTAGATCCTGTGCATCTACATTTGCGGCAGAACTGGCCTCTCCGTCAAAAGTCTGTGCCAGGCCGCTCAGATCAATATTCCCGGCGCTACTTGCATCAAGGCTTACATTACGGACCTCAATTTTCGCGGAGATCCTTCCGGCGCTGGAGACATCAAACAGCATGTCTTCACCCATCAGCGTGTCTTCCGTGGTAATTTCACCAGCGCTGCTCGCTTTTAGTTTTTCCAGGTTTTGCGTATAGATTACCTCGATTTTTTGGGAAGTGGCGGTTCCCACATTGTAGTTGTCTATCATTTCCACAACTAGTGTTTTGCCGTCTACATGTATATCCAGGTATTCGTATAGATTCTCATCAATAGCAGCGTTTGCACGGGGTTCCGTTCCTTTTTTAAGGGTAACTTCCCAACCGTTTTTTACAGCGATTTCTGTAAAATCCTGGTCTATTTCCAGTTCTTTTTCCACCACATTGCCATTCCCGTCCACTTGATGAAATTCAAAGTGGCAGGCAGAGAGCAAAAGCGCTAAAAGTGTTGTTGCCAAAATTCTGATTAATGTTGTCATAAATGGATTTTTTGATTGATTTTGATTGATTTTCAGGCTTAAAGTACAATTAATTGGCGATAGTATCTAAAACCGTTCTTGAACTATCTACCCTTATTTTTGCTGTATCGCGTAAGCGTTTGTTCTCACTTTGGCGTGCCTTGTCGTATTCGTAGGGCGCTGCCGTAGTTTTCTTGTTGCTAGGTACATCGCGATATTGCCATTCATTTTCGTTCTTTGTGGCTGATTCTTCTACGCAGCCGGCGCAAATCAATTTTCCGCTTTTTAACGTTAGATAGCGATTGGTCAGTTTGTGATTCATCAAACCGGTATGCTGGCTTAAAAAATCCTTACTGTTTGAGTCTATGAATACGTTACCGTTTTCGGGTACAAAAAGCACCAGCTCCAGTTCTTGCGCCCTAAACGTTGCACCTTCTGCAATACGGAAGGTTTGCGGCAGGGTAAGCACATTGTTTTGCAGGTCAAAAGGATAAATAATTTCGTTCGCATGTTCCCGGGCGGCCGTACTGCTGTATCCTCGCGCTTTTTTAATCAGCTCCAGACTGTAGCTGCTGTCTGCGCTTTTTTTAATACTGAAATCAATATCGCCAAAAGAGGCAAAGGGTTTGCCGTCATTGTCAACAACCACAAAAAGGCCATTTCCATTTGATCCAGCATCGCCAGCGACCTGCATCTGTACCCGTAGCGTATCTGCCGGATTGATCGCTAACAATTCGGTTTGCGTGGTTGAAGAGCGCTGTGAAAAATCAATGGCCTGCTTGATGCCCACGGCGCTAAGAATAACCACGGAAACAAGCCAAACGATGATAAGCGTGATTTTCATGCCCCACGACATGCGCTTTAGGTTGGTCACCAGGATTTTAAGGCCCAGGTAAAAAACGGCGAAAAATGGAATGGCCATCGCAAAAAACGCCAGTAATGACAATACCCAGAATGGTATACTGCTGGAATTGAAGAGCCCAACATATTCAGACATGCCGCCATTGATAAAGCCCAGGGTCCCTGCGGTAAAAAGCCCTATAAACAGGCCTACAATCGTAGAGCCACCTATAATAATGAGCAAAATGCCAATGACTTTTGCCAGTACCGTAAGTAGGACGACAACAAATTTACTTATACCATCGGCCGCGTTTCCAGCAGATTTTTTGGCCTGGTTGCCATATTTTTGAAAGTCGGCATTCTTTACAGAATCAGCCACGGTATCAAATCCCTCTTTTACTTTGCGCTGTATATTGTCAATATTTACCGGTTCGCCACGCATTTCCAGTTTCTGGGCAGTTGTTTTCGCCGCAGGCAGAAAAATCCATGCCCCTATATATAAGAGCGCAAAACCACCACTGGTAAAAAAGGCAAGAAGTACCAGAAGTACCCTGATCCAAACCGGTGGGACTCCAAGATAGTGGCCCAATCCAGAACCTACACCGCCCAGATAGGAATTCTCGACATCGCGGTACAATTTCTTGGTATGCGTTGAGGTGTATGGGGCAGCTTTGGGCTGCTCATCTTCAAAAATATCTTCATCTATACGGTAATCTTCCGGTTGACCCATGATCTCGATCACTTGGTCTACCTCAAGATTACCTATTACCTGTCGCTCGTTCTTGATGCGTTCGGTAAAAAGTTCGGCAATGCGCGCTTCAATATCCTGAATAATTTCCTCTCGGCCTTCGGCATCTGTAAAAGAGCGTTTAATGGCCTCCAGGTAGCGCTGTAGTTTTGCGTAGGCATCCTCGTCAATGTGAAAAAAGAGCCCCGCTAGGTTGATATTTATAGTTTTATTCATTGTTGCTTTTTTTGGTTGAGGTTACTTTGCGCACCGCTTGTTGCAGGTCGTCCCAGGTATCTGTGAGTTCGTTTAAAAATAGTTTTCCAGTTTCTGTGAGTCCGTAATATTTACGTGGTGGCCCACTTGTGGATTCTTCCCAGCGATAGCTTAGGAGTCCGGCATTTTTGAGCCGCGTGAGCAGTGGGTAGATCGTACCTTCCACTACGAGCAGCTTCGCCTCTTTTAAGGTATCAAGAATTTCTGCCACGTAGGCATCTTCTTCTTTCAACACAGAGAGAATGCAATACTCCAGCACGCCCTTGCGCATTTGCGCCTTAGTGTTTTCAATGTTCATAATTTAATGTTGTTAAACGGTTGTTGACTGTTTATTCTGATGATGAATGAACCCTTTTGATTACTGCTCATTTACGGTTGATGAGGCCGCGGGATTGGCATGCGCTATAAAAGGGGTACTTTTTATAAAAGAAATACTGAGAGGGTAGTTGCAAAGCTCCCCAGAATTCGCACGTATGGACGCAGTGATTACCGCGATCAATTCTAGAATGAAAAGACCGGTAAGAACGGTGCCCAATATAATTGCGGTGATGACCAATCCAGAAATGTGGAAAAAATTCCAAAAGGTGTCAAAATCACCCTCCAGGTCAAAACCATTGTTTGCCTGTACAATGCCTATGACTTGCCAGGCAACAAAGGGCAGTGCGATCAAGACGGCACAAATATTATAAATAAACATACTGATCTGAAAATTGACCGCCCGGCGGCCATGGTCATCTACAAAGGCAGATTCTTTTTTCTGCGTCACCCAGAGCAGCAGTGGAAAAATAAAATTACCAAGTGGAATCAAATATTTTGTGAAAGTGGCCAGATGTATAAAAGTGGCAACGCTGCGGTGATGGGAAGTGACTGATGAGGACATGATTAGTGATTTTAAGTGATGAATACAATACGGGTTTTACTTTTGAAGAAAAACCATTAATTGCTAATGCAAATATATATCTAAAAGAAGGTACTTTGTGTTACATAGTACTAAAATTTAATATATTCTTAACAATTCAAAGAGTTTCTAAATAGTAATTATTTAATGAATTGGCGGTGATAGCAGCGTTTTTATAACGTTTTAGCCACTTTTTTTGCTGAAAAGTTCATTTTTGGAAGCTTATTGATATGCGCTTCATAAAATTGTTTTATTTTCGTCATATGATTTCAACACTAAATAGTCTAAGGATTTCTCCCGGTAGGCGCATTAGGCGCCCCAGTTCTAATGCGCGTTTCTAAAAACAAGCGAAGAAAACCTTAATTATTTGTCATTATGTTGATTTTATCCATTTTCCGTTTTCACGGAAATTCCCCTTTTTTAAATTTTTTCTTTTCATCCTCAACATCCTTTCATACCCTTAGGAATAGATTTTGCATGCATTTATTTAAGGTTTTCAGGCAATTTTCACGTCCCTTGAGGTATGTTGAGCCTTAGAATTTAGGTGCGTCCGGTTCCACGATTACAACATCCTGATAGGTACAAGTATACTACCTATTTAAAAAAAGCATTTTTCAACTTCAAATACATTCCATTTCCATGGAAATTATCATAGCAAACAAATCACATGCGGGCTACGCCCAAATCATTTGCGACACCATTGCAGAATCTGCACAGGTACGCGGCACTGGTATCGCCAAGCGCACCCCAGAGTATGTGATCACTAAAATGGAAAACGGTAATTCGGTCATCGCTTTAGATGGTGATGCCTTCGCCGGTTTTTGTTATATCGAGGCCTGGGGCCACGGCAAATTTGTTGCCAACTCAGGACTGATCGTTCACCCTGATTTTAGGAATATGGGCCTGGCCAAAAAGATAAAAGAGGCCATTTTTGCGCATTCGCGGAAAAAATATCCTGATGCCAAGGTTTTTGGGATCACGACGGGACTTGCGGTCATGAAAATCAACAGCGATCTCGGTTATCGCCCGGTTACCTTTTCTGAACTTACTGACGATCCCACTTTCTGGAAAGGCTGCCAGACCTGTCGTAATTATGATATTTTACAGCGTACAGAACAGAAAATGTGCCTGTGTACCGGTATGCTTTACGATCCCGTTGCCGAAGAGGCCAAAAAGAAAAATATAAAGAATGAAGAACCTCAAAAGACACTGAACAGCAAAGCGTTTTCAAGGTTAAAGAGCATCAAACAGAGCTTGTTTTTGAAGAAAGATGCTCCGCTGGTCCCTAAAGGGGGAATCGAAAAGGAGAAAGAAAAATAGAATAGAATAGAATAGAATAGTTTTCCGCCTTCGCGGAAATGACAAGTAAAATTCAACCAACCATGAATAATAACAATAGCAATACAAATAATAATAAAAAATTAGTACTTGCCTATAGTGGCGGTCTCGATACTTCCTATTGTGCAAAATACCTTTCTGAAGAAAAGGGTTTTGAAGTACATGCAGTAAGTATAAATACGGGTGGTTTTAGCCAGGAGGAAATCGACGAAATCGAGCAAAAAGCACTTAAAATAGGTGCGAAAACCTATAAAAACGTTCAGGCGGTTGCTACTTTTTATAACAAGGTTGTCAAATATTTGATCTACGGCAATGTGCTGAAAAACAATACCTATCCGCTTTCGGTTAGTGCAGAGCGTATTATTCAGGCGGTAGAGATCATTAACTACGCTAAATCGGTAGGTGCAGGTTATGTGGCGCACGGTAGTACCGGGGCGGGAAATGACCAGGTTCGTTTTGATATGATCTTCCAGATTCTCGCGCCAGAAATTGAAATTATTACCCCCATTCGGGATCTTAAACTAGCCCGTCAGGATGAGATCGATTACCTGAAAAGCCATGGTATCGAGATGTCCTGGGAAAAGGCCAAATATTCGGTAAATAAAGGACTATGGGGAACCAGCGTGGGCGGTAGTGAAACGCTAACCTCAGATAAAGGCCTTCCGGAAAGTGCTTTTCCTTCACAAGTCGAGAAAACCGAAAGTGAACAAGTAATCCTTACGTTTGAAAAAGGGGAATTGGTTGGGCTGAACGGCAAAAAAGATTCCGCAGTAAAAAATATTGAGGCCCTTCAGAAGATCGCCAGCGCCTATGGTATTGGCAGGGACATTCATGTAGGCGACACGATCATTGGCATCAAAGGTCGCGTGGGTTTTGAGGCCGCTGCACCGCTAATTATCATCAAAGCACACCATTTATTGGAAAAACATACGCTTACGAAATGGCAGATGCAACACAAGGAATACCTATCTGGTTTTTACGGCATGCACCTGCACGAGGGGCAATATCTTGATCCTGTGATGCGCAATATGGAAGCTTTTCTTGAAGATAGTCAGGCGAATGTTTCTGGTGAAGTGTATGTGACGCTGCATCCGTATCGCTTTACGCTGGAAGGAATAAAATCAGAGCATGACCTTATGAACGCATCCTTTGGCGCTTATGGCGAAATGAACAAAGGCTGGACGGCTGATGACGCCAAAGGTTTTATCAAACTATTGGCCAATCAGAATAAAATCTATAACCACGTAAACGGCGAGCAATGATACAGGCAGGGATTGCAGGTGGTGCGGGATACACGGCGGGTGAACTTATACGCATTTTAGTGAACCATCCTCATGTGGAGCTCAATTTTGTGTACAGCACGTCCAATGCGGGAAATCTGCTCAGCGATGTGCATCAGGATCTACTGGGATCTACTGAAATTCGGTTTTCTGATACTATTAATACCGAAGTTGACGTACTGTTTCTGTGTCTTGGCCACGGAACTTCAAAACGCTTTCTCGAAGAAAACCACTTTACGGAAAAAACGGTAATTATCGATTTAAGCAACGATTTCCGACTCAAAGCTGATACGGAATTTCAGGGGCGGGAATTTATATACGGTCTCACAGAATTGAACCGTGACAAGATCAAGCAGGCGTGCTCCATCGCGAATCCAGGTTGTTTTGCCACCGCGATCCAGTTGGCGCTACTGCCACTTGCCGAAAACAAATTAATATCAGATGCTGTCCACATAACCGGTGTGACCGGTGCCACTGGAGCGGGGACTTCACTTTCTGACACTACTCATTATACCTGGCGCGATAATAATTTTTCCTATTACAAGGCTTTTACGCACCAGCATTTAGGGGAGATTTACCAGACTTTGAGCAGTTTACAGCGAAATTTTGATCAAAAAGTCCATTTTTTGCCTCATAGAGGTAATTTTTCAAGGGGAATATTTGTGACCGCGTACACAAAATATGACGGCAGTTTAGAAGATGCAAAAGCATTATACAGTGATTTTTACAAGGATGCACCCTTTACTTTTGTTTCAGAAAAGGAGCTGCATTTAAAACAAGTGGTCAATACAAACAAATGTTTTTTGCATGTGCATAAAGAGGATGGAATGCTACTGATCACCAGCATCATTGATAACCTGACCAAAGGCGCTTCAGGGCAAGCCGTGGAAAACATGAATTTGATTTTCGGCCTTCCACAAACGGAAGGATTGAATTTAAAAGCAAATTTCTTTTAAATCCCCCTAACCCCCGAAGGGGGAATAAAAAAATATCAAGATGAGTTCTACAGAGTTAGCGTTCTTGTAAATATATACGTAACAAACTCCCCTCCTTGGGAGGGGTTGGGGGAGGAAAATATTAATATTATGAAAATAGCAATAATAGGAACGGGTAATCTCGGACTTTCCATCGCCAAGGGGCTGGTGACAAATAATGCCATTACGACGCTATACCTTACAAAAAGGGATATTAGCGGGATAGAAGACTGGGGAGAATATAAAAATGTATTCACCACCACAGATAATGTGTTGGCCGTTCAAAAATCTGATATTTTGATTTTTGCCGTGCAACCCAGTCAGTTGTCCTCAATTTTAAATGATATTAAAGATGAACTGACTGATAAGCATGTACTGATTTCCACTATTACGGGTTTTGCTATTTCCCAGATTGAAGCCATAGTGGGGGAGGAGCAATTTATCATTCGCGCCATGCCGAATACGGCCATTGCCGTGGGAGCTTCCATGACCTGCCTGGCGAGCAACACCAAAGGTATGAAACGTATAAAAGTGGCCGAAGCGATCTTCAACCGCCTGGGAAGCAGCCTCATCATCCCAGAGACGCAAATGCAGGCCGCCACAGTGGTTTGCGCCAGTGGCGTAGCCTTCTGGATGCGTCTCATACGCGCATCTACGCAGGCTGCCGTGCAGCTTGGTTTTGACAGTCATGACGCGCAACAACTCACGATGCACACCTGCAACGGCGCTTCAAAGTTGTTGATTGAATCTGGTAATCACCCAGAAGAAGAGATCGACCGGGTGACCACACCACGCGGTTGCACGATTGAAGGGCTTAACGAGATGGAGCATAAAGGCCTGAGTTCGTCGCTTATACATGGTATGGTGGCTTCTTTCAATAAAATAAACATGATTAAAAAAGAGCAATAATGAGTCTATTTGATGTGTATCCACTGTATGACGTTGCCCCGGTAAAAGCCGAAAATGTGTTCGTTTATGACGAAAAAGGAACTAAATACCTTGATTTATATGGTGGCCACGCGGTAATTTCCATAGGACATGCGCACCCGGAATATGTAAAAAACCTTTCTGATCAATTGTCTAAAATCGCATTTTATAGCAATGCGGTGCAAAATCCCATACAGACCGAATTGGGCGAACGCCTTCCGGCGGAATCCAACTGTCCTGATTATCAATTGTTTTTATGCAATAGCGGTGCGGAAGCCAATGAAAACGCGTTGAAACTGGCCTCTTTTCATACGAACAGAAAAAAAGTGATCGCCTTTAACAATAGCTTTCACGGTAGAACCTCGGCAGCGGTTGCCGCGACTGATAACCCTAAGATCGTAGCGCCCATAAATGCCCAACAAGAAGTCTCTTTTCTTCCGCTGGGGGATTTGGATGCGCTTGAGAATCATCTTAAAAAAGAAGATGTGTGCGCGGTAATCCTTGAATTTATTCAGGGCGTGGGTGGACTTGATGAGAGCGATGCCCATTTTTACGAAGGGGTGGATGCGTTGTGCAAAAAATACGGTACCTGTCTGATTGCCGATGAGGTGCAGGCTGGTTTTGGGCGTACCGGAAAGTTTTTTGCCTTTCAGGAATATAACTTAGAACCGGAAATTATTTCTATAGCCAAGGGAATGGGTAATGGTTTTCCTGTGGGTGGGATTCTTATTCATCCTTCCATCAAGGCACAATATGGTATGCTTGGAACCACTTTTGGCGGGAATCACCTGGCTTGCGTTGCCACGCTGACCGTGCTTGACGTGCTGAAAAAGGAAAAACTGATGGAAAACGCGGCAGAACTTTCCAAATACTTTTTCGCGAAAGCAAAAGAAATCCCGCAGATCAAAAAAGTCAAAGGCCGCGGACTCATGCTGGGTATTGAGTTTGATGAGGAAGTAGGGCAGATGCGCAAAGACCTGATCTACAAGCACCAGATTTTTACCGGTGGCGCCAGTAACAAAAACCTGATCCGTATTTTGCCTCCGTTAACGGTAAAAAAAGAGCATTTTGATACGTTTTTTGATGCTTTGAAGCAGGTTTTGAAAGAGAAATAGCATTTTTCGAGTAAAGAGTAAAGAGTAAAGAGAAAAGAGAAAAGAGCTCCCCTCCTTTCCAAGGAGGGGAAAATTTCAGCTTCGCTGAAAGAGGGGTGGTTCACACGCATTTTGAATTGAAAATGGAATTTGCGTGTAAAACCCCTCCGTCTCCCGCCGAAAAGGCGGTAGCCCCCAGTGCATTCCTCTCGCTGCACTCGTCGGATGCAAGTCAAAAGGGAAGGAGTTTTAAAAAATAGAATAGAATAAAACAAACATGAAAAAATATACAGACCTTACTGATATCTCTAATCTGGAAGCTCTAATTGAAGAAGCAAAAGCATTAAAAAAAGATCCATTTTCTTTTGAAAACCTGGGTAAGCGTAAAAGACTGGTCATGTTGTTTTTTAACTCCAGCCTGCGCACGCGGTTAAGCACCGAAAAAGCGGCGCAAAACCTGGGGATGGATGTTACGGTGATGAACTTTAACAGTGACGCCTGGAAACTGGAATTTGAGGATGGTACGGTGATGAACGGTGATACTTCAGAACATATTAAAGAGGCCGCACAGGTGATCTCGCAATATGCAGATGTGATCGCGGTGCGTGCGTTCCCCACGCTGACCGATAAGAAAAAGGACGAGTCTGAGTACGTGATCAATAATTTTGTGAAATATGCCACCATACCGGTTTTAAATATGGAAAGTGCCACGGCACATCCTTTGCAGGCACTTGCAGACGCGATCACCATTAGCGAATTCAAAACCAAAGATCGGCCTAAAGTTGTCCTGAGTTGGGCACCCCATACCAAGGCGCTCCCACAGGCGGTTCCCAATTCGTTTGCAGCGATGATGCAGTTGTGCGATGTGGACTTTTGCATCACAAATCCGGAAGGTTATGACCTAAATCCCGAACTTACTAAAGGCACCAAAATTATACGCAATCAGAAGGAAGCATTGCAGGATGCCGATTTTGTTTACGTAAAAAACTGGAGCAGTTATACAAATTATGGTGAGATCCTGAATCCTTTTGAAACAAACAAAAACTGGACGATGACCCAGGAGAAATTGGGCGTTGCCAAATTTATGCATTGCCTTCCGGTGCGTAGAAATGTAGTTGTGGAAGACGCAGTGTTGGATTCGAACCAATCCCTTGTTATTCCACAGGCAAATAACAGGACCTTTGCTGCGCAGGTGGTTTTGAAACAGATTATATCCCCCTAACCCCCAAAGGGGGAATCAACTTCTGGTTGTGCATACGACCTTCCAGAAATTTTATATTGTAAATAAAATGATAATTTGAAAGAAGAAAATTTAAATAAAGACATAAGAATAAAAACTCCCCCTTCGGGGGCCGGGGGGATCAATATCGTCAAAATAGGCGGAAATGTTATCGAAAATGAACAAGAACTCGATGCATTCCTTACACTTTTTGCCCAACTTCCAGAGCCCAAAATATTGGTGCATGGCGGTGGTAAACTGGCCAGCGAAATGGCAAAAAAACTTGATATTCCGATAAAAATGACCCAGGGAAGACGTATTACAGATGTCGAGACCTTAGATGTGATCACCATGGTTTATGGCGGCAAAGTAAATAAAAATATTGTCGCTAAATTACAGGCTAAAAAATGCAATGCTATCGGACTTTCAGGTGCTGATGGGAATACTATTTTATCAGTAAAACGGCCAGTAAAAGATGTAGATTTTGGCTTTGTGGGCGATGTGGTTGCGGTAAATACTGAAGTAATAACAAGTTTGCTTTCTGCAGGATTGACACCTGTTTTTTGCGCGATCACCCATGATAAAAATGGACAGTTGCTCAATACCAATGCTGATACTATCGCATGTGAAATTGCTCGTTCCCTAACCGAAAATCATGAAGTGACGCTGTTTTACTGCTTTGAAAAAGCGGGTGTTTTAAAAAACGTTTCCGATGAAAATTCAGTAATTAAAGAAATTAATTTAGAAGAATATAGGAAATTAGTTGAAAATGGAACCGTTTCCGAAGGCATGTTGCCCAAACTTCAGAATTGTTTTTATGCCCTGGAGGGAGGGGTTCACCGTGTACAACTGGGGAAACCCGCGATGTTGAATCCCAACGAAACCGAATTTACAAGCCTTAGCCTATGATCGAGATAACTACTTTACAAACCGAAGCTTTAGCACTTTTAAAAAACCTGATCGCCACGCAGTCTTTTTCCTCACAGGAAGAAGGCACCGCGCTGCACCTGGAAAACTGGTTTAAAAGCCATAAAATTGACTATAAACGGGAGAAAAATAACATCTGGGCGGTAAATAAGGATTTTGATGAGAAGAAACCTACGTTGTTACTGAACAGTCATCATGATACCGTACAGCCCAATAATGGCTATACAAACGATCCTTATGAACCCTTTGTCAAAGATGGTAAGTTATTTGGTTTGGGCAGCAATGATGCCGGCGGTTGCCTGGTTTCACTGATTGCCACGTTCACTTATTTTTATGCGGAAAAAGACCTGAACTATAATCTGGTACTGGTCGCTTCCGCGGAAGAAGAAAGTAGCGGTCCCAATGGTTTGAACAGCATGCTGGCCATAATCCCTAAGATTGATGTTGCCATTGTGGGCGAACCTACACAGATGCACCTCGCCGTTGCAGAAAAAGGGCTGGTGGTTTTTGATGCGCTGGTAAAAGGCACGCCGTCACACGCCGCACACCCCAATGATTACAACGCGATATATAACTGTATCCCGGTACTGGAATGGTTCAGGGATTTTAAATTTGAAGAGGTTTCCGAAGCCCTGGGCGAAGTGAAAATGACCGTAACCCAGATCAATGGGGGTAAGCAGCACAATGCCGTACCTGCAGATGTGGCGCTTGTCATTGATGTACGCGTCAATGATAAATACACCAATCAGGAAATAGCCGATATATTGATCGAAAAATCACCTTGCGATACCTTAATACCGCGTAGTTTGCGCTTGAATTCGTCTTCCATTCCCACAGATCATGAACTTGTAAAAGCGGGGATTGCCCTAGGTAGGAAAACGTATGGTTCGCCCACGCTCAGCGATCAGGCCACCCTTACATGTCCATCGCTAAAACTAGGTCCCGGTGACAGCACGCGCTCGCATAGTGCAGATGAATTTATCTATGTTAGCGAAATTGAGGAAGGGATTGAAATTTACATTGAATTGCTGCATAGGATTTTACGCTGAAAATCTTTCTAAAACTGGATTGGGTAAGCTGATTTCTAGCTAAAACCGATTTGGTTTTTTTGAATTGAAATTGGAATATTGCCTTTATCATCGTAATATTGCGATATACAAATATAAAATGGGTTTAGTCAAAACAGAAATCTTTACGGATAAGCAAAATGAAATCGCACGTTTTGCAAAAGCGTTCGGGCATCCTGCGCGTGTGGCCATTTTGCAGCATTTATTTAAAATCAATACTTGTTTTTGTGGAGATCTGGTCAACGAGATCGGACTCGCACAACCCACGATTTCCCAACATTTAAAAGAATTAAAACAATTAGGTTTGATAAAGGGTACAATTGAAGGCACCAGCGTTTGTTATTGTATTAATGCGCAAAATTGGTTAACAATGAAAGCGGTGATGACTGAATTTTTAGATCAAGATGCGATCAATCAAGAATGCTGCTAAAAGAATACGTTTTAATCGTGATATTGTAAAGTTTAACAGATATGAGACTTTCAGAATTAAAAAACAAGCTTGAAACATTAGAAACTATTGCGTTTCAATTACCGGATGGTCACTTGGTCCCCAGCCATTTTCATGTCACCGAAGTTGGGAAAATAACCAAGAATTTCATCGATTGTGGCGGTACGGTGCGTAATGAAGAAGTAATAAGCCTGCAATTGTGGAAAGCAGGCGATTATGATCACCGGTTGCATCCTGATAAATTGTTGGAAATCGTTACACTTTCAGAACGAATTTTAGAACTGGGCGATTTAGAAATTGAAGTTGAATATCAGGCAGAAACCATTGCGAAATTCGGGTTGGATTTTGACGGAACGAAGTTTTTATTGACCACAACACAAACCGATTGCCTGGCAAAAGAGAAATGCGGTATTCCAGAAGAAAAACCTAAAGTAAAGCTTCAGGATCTACATAAAAAGCCGGTGTGTTCTCCTGGCGGAAACTGCTGCTAGCTTAAAAAAAAATATAAAATGGCGTCAAAAAAAAGTCCGTTATTTCCTGAGATCATCAAAGTGCTTAATGGTTTAAAACCAAAGCAGCTCCCAGAAGAGCGCAAAATAAATTTACAGCCGCTGGTGAATTTCATACAGTCAAAATGTACCAGGCGCCAGGAGATCAGGATCAATTTTATTTGCACCCACAATTCCAGAAGAAGCCATCTGGCCCAGATCTGGGCACAGGCAATCGCCCAGCATTTCAGCCTGCAAAATGTGTATTGTTATTCTGCCGGTACCGAGGCTACGGCTGTTTTTCCCATGATTATGGAAACCTTGCAAAATTCAGGTTTTCAGGTGGCGTCGCTTTCTAGCGGTGAAAATCCTGTTTATAGCGTGACTTATGCTGATAATGCGCACCCCGTAATTGCATTTTCAAAAACGCTGGATGATACTTTTAATCCAAAAACTGAATTTGCTGCCGTTCTCACCTGTTCGAAGGCAGATGGGGATTGCCCTATAGTTGCCGGGGCAGCGCAGCGCATTTCAATGCCCTTTGACGATCCCAAGATTTTCGATAAAACACCTGAACAGGCAGAAAAATATAACGAGCGAAGCCTTGAAATCGCTACGGAACTGTTGTATGTTTTCTCCCAAATTCAACCCTAAACAATGGCACAAGCAAAAAAGCTGAATTTTCTGGATAGAAACCTGACCTTATGGATTTTTGTGGCCATGGCGATAGGGGTGGGCCTGGGTTATTTTATTCCTCGATTTCCGGTTTTTATCAATTCCTTTAATAGCGGCACGACCAATATTCCCATAGCGATCGGTCTTATTTTAATGATGTACCCACCGCTGGCGAAAGTGAATTATACACTCTTGCCAAAGGTTTTTAAAAACACTAAAATCCTTTCGATCTCTTTAATCCTGAATTGGATTATTGGCCCTGTACTCATGTTTTTTCTCGCGATCACTTTCTTAAGGGATTATCCAGAATATATGGTAGGGTTGATTCTTATAGGCCTGGCACGCTGCATTGCCATGGTGCTGGTATGGAATGACCTCGCGGAAGGCAGCAGTGAATATGGTGCCGGTTTAGTCGCGCTTAACAGTATTTTTCAGGTGTTTGCGTATAGTTTTTATGCGTGGATTTTCATCACGGTGCTGCCTCCATATTTTGGCTTTGAAAGTGCCATTGTAGATATTTCCATTGCCACGATCGCAGAAAGTGTCGCCATCTATTTGGGGATTCCGTTTGTCATGGGCATTTTGAGTCGGTATATTTTGGTAAAACTAAAAGGTGAAGAGTGGTATACTCAAACATTCATTCCCGCCATCTCACCGCTAACGCTTATTGCGCTGCTTTTTACCATTGTGGTCATGTTTTCTTTAAAAGGCGAATTAATTGTGGAAATACCTATGGATGTACTGCTCATTGCGGTGCCTTTACTGATCTATTTCGCGCTTATGTTCCTCATTGGATTTTTTATGACCAGGGCGCTGGGGGCTACGTATGACAAAACCGCTTCGGTGGCGTTTACGGCTGCCGGGAATAATTTTGAACTCGCCATTGCGGTTGCCATCGCTGTTTTTGGACTTAATTCAGGACAGGCATTTGCCGGGGTTATTGGTCCGCTGGTGGAAGTCCCGGCACTCATTGTTCTGGTACGCGTCGCTTTCTGGTTAAAGAAAAAGTATTTTGATAGCCTTCCTACCTAAAAATTACTTGGTTTTTAGGTAATTTTACATGCTTTTTATACCGATTTATTGCTGGTTTCCGAAGTTTAAAAAGAAAAGAACTCAGGGATTATGGAGATCAAAAAAATCAATAATTCAATCAAATTATCGCGCTAAATAGTATAGTTTAACTTTTTGAAATAAATACTGTATTCAAATGAAATGGAGAGGCAAACGTCAAAGTTCAAATGTAGATGACCGTAGGGGACAATCCAGCTCTGGAGGGGGATTAAGTCCCATGCTTCTTGCGCCATTGATAAAACTTCTTTTTTCAAAAGTAGGTTTGATCATTGTGGGGCTCGTCCTGGTATTTTCATTTGTGACCGGTAATAACCCGTTGACTTTTATAGGTGATTTTCTTGGTGGTGGCAGTCAAAGCGTTTCTTCCCAACCTTATCAGGGAACGGACAAAGAGAACAAGGAGGCAGCTTTTAGCGCCACCATATTAGCCAGTACCGAAGACGTATGGAATAAAGTCCTGGATGGGTACCGCGAGCCAACCCTGGTTCTTTTTACAGGTTCGGTATCTTCCGCTTGCGGATATGCTTCTAGTGCAACCGGCCCTTTTTATTGTCCCGGGGACGAGAAGTTGTACCTGGACCTTAGTTTTTTTGAGGATATGGAAAACAAGATGAATGCCCCCGGTGACTTTGCACAGGCTTATGTCATAGCGCACGAGGTGGGTCATCACATTCAAAAACTGATGGGGACTACTGACAAGGTAAATAGACTCAGAGGCCAATTAAGTGAGACAGAATTCAATAAATACTCCGTGCGGTTGGAGCTTCAGGCCGATTTTCTGGCAGGCGTCTGGGCAAATCGCTCGCAAAACAGGTCGCAAATGATGGAAGAAGGGGATTTACGGGAAGCCCTCAATGCCGCAAACGCCATTGGTGACGATAGATTGCAGCGACAATCAAGCGGTAGGGTGGTTCCTGACTCCTTTACCCACGGCACGTCTGAACAGCGCATGCGATGGTTTAAAAAAGGTTTTGAAACCGGGGATATTTCGCAGGGCGATACGTTCAACGCGGAGTCTCTTTAATAACGATTTTTAGGGTTTGTCAGGTTGAGTTTAGAAATACTTCGGAATAGTAATACCGCTGGAATTTCATTTGAGTAGTCTTACTTTAAAATACTATCCAGAAATATCTTCTGGATTGCAAGCAGTCCATATTAAGTATATTTGAAAGTAAGCCAAACGCTAAACATTTAAAAACAAAGCCATTTTAAAAGGCAAAACAAAGATTTATGAAACTCTGGGAAAAAGGAACCAACATAGACGATAAAATCATGGAATTTACGGTAGGTAACGATCGCGAGATCGATGTACATATCGCAAAATATGATGTACGTGCCACGCGTGCCCATGTAAAAATGCTACAGAAAATTGGTATTCTAACCCAGGAGGAATTGGATTCCCTCTTACCGGAGTTGGATGTTTTGGAAGAAAAAGCGGCCAGTGAAGATTTTGTCATCGAACCGGAATATGAAGATATCCACAGTAAAATTGAAGCGGAGCTAACTTTGATTCTTGGCGATACCGGAAAAAAAGTACACACCGCGCGCTCCCGTAACGATCAGGTTTTAGTTGCTCTCCAACTTTATTTTAAAGAAAATATTCAGGGGATAAAAGAGCGCACCTTTTCCCTTTTTGAAACTTTACTGCAGCTTGCCGAAACGCATAAAGACCAACTCCTTCCTGGCTATACGCATTTGCAGGTGGCGATGCCCAGCAGTTTCGGACTTTGGTTTTCCGCGTATGCGGAACTGCTCATTGACGATATGATCATGCTCAACGCCACACAAAAAGTCGTAGATCAAAATCCGCTGGGCTCTGCAGCAGGTTATGGTAGTTCGTTTCCCATCAACCGGGAATACACAACGGTTGAACTGGATTTTCAGACCTTGAAATACAATGTGGTCGCTGCCCAGATGAGCCGCGGTAAAAGTGAGCGCACACTGGCTTCCACCCTTGGCGGATTAGCAAATACCCTGGCACGTTTTGCGATGGATATCTGCCTGTATATGAGTCAGAATTTTGGGTTTGTGAGCTTCCCAGACGCGCTGACTACCGGCAGCAGCATTATGCCCCACAAGAAAAATCCTGATGTTTTTGAGCTTATTCGCGGAAAATGCAATAAAATCCAGGCGCTTTCCACAGAAATGATCCTGATCACAAACAACCTTCCCAGCGGTTATCACCGCGATTATCAAGTGCTCAAGGAAAACACGATCAGTGCTGTAGAAACGATGAAAGATATCCTGGAAATCTTTGATTACAGTATCGCTCAGGTACAGGTAAAAGCAATTGATCTTCAGGATGAAAAATACAAATACCTGTTTACGGTAGACAGCATCAATGATTTGGTAATGGACGGAAAAACCTTCCGCGAAGCCTATCAGATTATCGGAAAAGAGGTAGAAAGTGGTAATTATTCGCCTAAAAAGGGCAAAAACCACACGCATATGGGCAGTATTCATAATCCTGGCCTGGAGCAAATTAGGATGAAAATGAAACATTTCACCAAGTAATAGGAAAATTTTTTTCGGCTTTCTTCTATTGAAAAGACTGATATCTATAATTTATTTTGATTTTCTGTTGTTTTATTGGTTTTGGGCGTTTCCCTACGGGTCGGGCTTTACGTTGTAATCTTTTTGCTCGTGCCTCCCAAAAAGGATTTTCACTTCAATCCCTAACGCGAAAAGATATTTGTTTTGTGAATTCGGGATTATGATGTAATTTACTTTAATAAGATGATGAAAATCAAAGTCATGAAAACTGAAATCATTGAAGTCAATCCAGAAATATTAGGGGGAACACCGGTTTTTAAAGGCACACGGGTGCCTGTTGAGACCCTTTTTGATCATTTGGAAAGCGGCATTGCCATTGATGAATTTTTGACAGACTTTCCGACAGTAAACAAAGGGCAGGTTGTTGAGGTTTTGGAACTAGCTGGGACTTTTTTTACGTCAGATAAAATTCAGCGTATTTATGAAATTGCTCCTTGATGAAAATATTCCTATCAAGCTAAAGAGGGACATTCTTAATTTTAAAGCGCAACATGAAGTTTATACGGTTGCAGATCAGGAGTGGAAGGGAACGAAAAATGGTGAACTTTTAAAACTTATGCTAAACGAAAAATTTGATGTTTTGATTACTGCGGATAAAAATATAGGGCATCAGCAAAATTTTGAAAATTATCAATTACCGGTTATCATTTTACATACCTTCAAATTGACCTATGCTCATTTGAAAATTTTAATGTCCCAATTAGAAATGTTATTGCAAACCGAACTACCAAGTGGAATAACAATTATTCGCGAATCTCAATTCTAAATGAAAAACGTTTTTGACCTGGAATTGCATTGTGCTATACTGTGAAATTACAATTCATCAGAAAAACTGCCATTTTCATAGAGAAAATGGCAGTTTTTGTATGATTTTATACCATTTTATTTAAAATAGTTTAGATTCGTAAACAACTTAATCTTAAACTATGCTTACAAAAGTCTATGGCTCAGCCGTTTTTGGGGTGGAAGCGACCACGATTACCGTTGAGGTGAATATAGATAAAGGCATTGGGTATCATTTGGTGGGTTTGCCAGATAATGCGATCAAGGAAAGTAATTTTCGTATCGCCGCTGCACTTCAAAACAACGGTTATAAAATTCCCGGAAAAAAGATAACCCTCAACATGGCTCCGGCCGATATGCGCAAAGAAGGCTCGGCGTATGATCTTACGCTTGCCATAGGTATTCTGGTCGCCAGCGGACAAATTAAAGCTGAAAATCTGGAGGAGGTTCTTATTATGGGCGAACTTTCACTGGATGGAAGCCTACAGCCCATTCGTGGCGCGCTGCCCATTGCCATAAAAGCGCAGGAAGATGGTTTTAAAAAGTTTTTCCTTCCCATTCAAAATGCCAAAGAGGCCGCGATCGTAAAAGATCTGGAAATCTATGGACTGGAAAATATCGCCCAACTAATAGATCATTTTGAAAAGGGCACCGAACTTGAACGCTTTGTGGTTGATACGCGTGAGGAATTTAAAAACAGCCTGCAAAACCCAGATTTTGATTTCGCTGATGTCAAAGGTCAGGAATCTATTAAGCGCTGTATGGAAATTGCCGCGGCCGGCGGACATAATATTATTTTAATCGGTCCGCCGGGAGCTGGAAAAACAATGCTTGCTAAAAGACTGCCCTCCATCTTGCCGCCCATGACCTTGCGCGAAGCACTGGAAACCACAAAAATCCATAGTGTTACCGGCAGGATGCGGGAGCATGTAGGATTGATTGCCCAGCGTCCATTTCGTTCACCACACCACACTATTAGCGATGTTGCCCTCGTGGGTGGCGGAGCGTATCCCCAGCCGGGCGAGATTTCGCTGGCGCATAATGGCGTGCTCTTTCTTGACGAACTGCCAGAATTTAAACGTACCGTGCTCGAGGTGATGCGCCAACCCTTAGAAGATCGCGAAGTGACTATTTCCCGAGCAAAATTTACCGTGACCTATCCCAGTAGTTTTATGCTTGTGGCGAGTATGAACCCCAGTCCGGGAGGTTATTTTAATGATCCCGATGCGCCCGTGGTAAGCAGTCCTGCGGAAATGCAGCGGTATCTGGGCAAAGTTTCCGGGCCATTGCTGGACCGTATCGATATTCATATTGAAGTGACTCCGGTGCCGTTTGATAAACTTTCTGACGAGCGCCCCGCCGAAAACAGCGAATCCATACGAAAGCGTGTAGCAAAAGCGCGCGATATTCAGACCGAACGCTTTAAGGAAAGCAGTACGCATTACAATGCGCAGATGCATGTAAAACAGATCAGAAAATACTGCGCCCTTGAAGAATCTTCTAAAGACCTGCTAAAAACCGCTATGGAACGCTTAAACCTCTCCGCACGCGCCTACGACCGCATCCTTAAAGTCGCCCGCACTATCGCCGATCTGGAAGGAGCTGCGAATATTAGTGGGATGCACATTAGCGAAGCGATACAGTACAGGAGTCTGGATCGTGAAGGGTGGTTGGGGTGATTCCCCTTGAAATCCCCCTAACCCCCGAAGGGGGAACTCTTACTCGGGCGGAGGTATTTATTTTGAATTTATGCCATTTGGCACTTCGAGTGTTTTTTATTGAAGCGACAGCGGAAATAAAAAATGTATCGAGAAGTGTTTAATTCAAAATTTTTATTGCTAAAACAAATACGGATTAACTTAAGCTCTCGGTACATCCTATTTTATCACTCTCTCTACTGATTTAAAAACTGTAAATAAGAATTTATTACCCTACGTACTTCTATTTTTGAAACAGAATTAAGCAGTTTCCGTTTCTTATGCAGGAATAAATAATGTAACGAAATTTTGTCTACATAATGACGATAGATAAACTATTATTATTAGTTCTCTTTGCTGATGAGTTAGTTAATTATCACTCTTAGATAGATGTAAAGGGATGTCCTTTTTTCTATCCTGCACCTTCAGTAGGTTTGTTCTGGATGATTACCACTATTTATCCAATATAGGTTTTATTCAATTTAAATTTGCTTCGGTAAAATATAGGATTATGGAGAGTATAGAAATATTAAAAGATATAGCGGATTTTTTCTTTGGTTCAATTTATAGATTATTGGGATTTATATTTCTTGTAATAATCTTAGTGAATAAGAATAAAAGGGAAAGTGCAACAAAATGTTTTGTGCAGGTTGCTAATATTTTCAGGTGGAAACCTCTAAACTTATATGATAATTACAATAAAGAGAAAGATGAGAAATAGACCTATTCTATGGTTCTGGTGGAACTGTTATCTCTTATTATCCGGATATTTCAACCAGTTGTGATTATGGTTAAGGTTAATTTTATTTGGGGGTTGAGAAATTCTTATGCTTTTAAATTATTTTACTAAATAGTTGTACTGCTTCAAAATCGCACCTGAAGCGTGCGGTGTTATTTGATCAGAAGTCTCACACCTGTAGCAAAAATCAAAGTAAAGTGTGATTTCTCATCATTCATTTTTCGTTCCGTGGAAATGACAAAAAATGTTCTATCTCCTACATTCTTCCCCAAAAAATCTTTACTCTCTTATCTCTGCTCTAAACTCCCACAAACCTTAACTTTGTGCAAAACAACCACAATGTTTGATTTTACCGGCACGTATACAGATCAATACCAACTGAGCATGGCTCAGGTTTATTTTAGGAAACAGCAGCACGAAGAAGTTGCTGTTTTTGATTATTTCTTCAGGAAACTACCGTTTAAAGGAGGGTATGCGATTTTTGCCGGACTGGGAGATTTGCTGGAAATTTTACAGGATCTGCGTTTTACCAAAAAAGATCTGGACTACCTTAAAACAAAGGATTTTAACCCTGATTTTTTGAACTATCTGGAAGATTTTAAGTTTCAGGGAACGATACGTGCGGTACAGGAAGGGGATCTAATATTCCCAAACATACCGGTTTTACAGGTAAAAGCGCCCATTATTCAGGCACAGTTGGTAGAGACTATTTTGCTTAACCTGCTCAATTTCCAGACGCTCATTGCTACGAAGGCCAGCCGTATGCGGCTTACCGCAAAAGACAAGGTTTTACTTGATTTCGGTTTGCGCCGGGCACAAGGTCCGGGAGGATATTTGGCTTCAAAAGCGGCCATGGTGGGTGGTTTTAATGGTTCCAGTAATGTGATTACGGGCAGGGATTTTGGGATTCCCATTTCGGGTACCATGGCACATTCGTATATTCAGAGCTATGACGATGAGCTCACCGCTTTTCGGGATTTTGCTTCCGTAAGGCCAAAAAATTGTGTGTTGCTGGTAGATACTTATGATACGTTGAAAAGCGGTATTCCGAATGCGATTACAGTTGCCAAAGAAATGGAGGAAAAGGGACAAAAACTGCTGGCAATACGGCTAGATAGTGGCGACCTTGCCTATCTTTCAAAAAGAGCCCGGGCGTTTCTGGACAATGCCTCGCTATCCTATGTTCAGATTGCGGTTTCCAACCAGCTGGATGAATATGTGATCAAGAGCCTGCACGATCAGGGCGCGCCCATTGATATTTTTGGTGTGGGGACAAACCTGGTCACCGGTAATCCAGATGCGGCCCTTGACGGGGTTTATAAATTGGCTTATTTTAAAGATAAACCGCGTATCAAACTTTCGGAAACACTTACTAAAACAACGCTGCCGCATGAAAAACAAGTGTTTAGAATAAGCGATGAGAGCGGCAAATTTGTAGGTGCAGATGCCATAAGCATGCGCGATGAAGAAACCCTTAAAGTTATGCACCATCCCCATGAGCCGCATAAAGAACTGGATATTTCTTCCCTAAAACAAGAGGCTTTGCTGCAAAAAGTTATGGAAAACGGAACGCTTTCCATTACAAAAAGAAGCCTTACCGAAATCGCGGAATACAGTAAGGCTCGTTTACAACAACTGCCCTATGAATATAAACGTTTTGACAATCCGCATATTTACAAAGTAGGTATAAGTGCCGGACTAAAAGCAGAACGTGACCGCCTTATCGCGCTCCATAAAAATAATTGAACATGAAAACCCTTGTGATCATAGACGTTCAGAATGATTTTATGCCCGGTGGCGCGCTTGCCGTTCCCCGGGGAGACGAGATCGTTCCCATCATTAATAAATTACAGAAGCATTTTGATCTCGTGATTGCCACACAGGACTGGCATCCTGAAAACCATTCTAGTTTTGCCGAAAACCACCCCAATGGCAAAGAATTTGAAATCATAGACCTTAATGGTCAAGCTCAGGTATTGTGGCCGGTTCATTGTGTGCAGAACACGCAGGGATCAGAATTGCACCCCGAATTACAAACTTCAAAGATCGAAGCCATTTTCAGAAAGGGAACCGATCATAGCGTGGATAGTTACAGTGGTTTTTATGACAATGCGCATATAAAATCCACCGGATTGGCCGGCTATTTAAGGGAAAAAGGCGCAAAAGAGCTCTATTTTTGCGGTCTGGCAGCCGATTTTTGTGTGTTTTACTCCATTTTAGATGCGCTTGAGGAGGGTTTTTCGGCGTGTCTGATTGAAGATGCCACACGTGCGATTGACGCTTCAAAATTCGACGAAGCGAAAAATGAGATCCTTGAAAAAGGTGGAAAGATCATGCATTCTGAAGTTATTTTTGAATAGTGAAAAGCAAAGAAGAAAGAGAAGAGAGAAATGAAAACTGAAGAATGGAAAATCTTTTACTTTATTCAATTATGTGCGATCTGTAACCGGCAACCTGCAACGTTCTCAACCTTCAACCCAATTATCAATTTTTATGACTAAAAAGGCTATTTATGCCGTAATCCTTTGTGCGCTAATTGCGGGTACAAATGGTATTTTGATCAAGTATATGACCAGTTTGAGTACCGGTACCATGGGCTGGTTTCGGGCTATTGTGCCTTTGCTTTTTGTTTTGCCTACCCTTTACAGAAAAAACGAACTCAAATTTAAGGGGAATTACAAGACCCTTTTGCTGGCATCGCTCATCAATGCCGGGCGCATGTATCTATACCTGATCGCATTTACCTACACTTCAATAGGCAACGCGGTGGTGCTCTTTTATACCTACCCGCTGTTTGTCGCTGCGATAGAATCCATTTATCTCAAGCAGCCCATTCCCAGAAAACAGCTGCTCTTTTTATTGATGGCATTTTTAGGGATTATTGTGGCCTACGCGGGCAAGTCTTTTAGTTTTGAATCAGATGATTTTGTGGGGATGCTGGCGGCTTTGGGCTCTGCGGTTGGCTACGCGATCACCGTGATTCTCTTTAAGACCGAAGCGCAGAATTTTTCTAAAAACCAACTTATTTTTTATCAGAATATCGCTGGAGCAGTCGTTTTTCTTCCATTTCTGGCAGGTATTGGTTCCGCGGAAATTGACCATTTGGGCGTGGGTGTGCTTTATGGTTTTGTCATCGGTATTGGTGTTTTTAAACTCTTTTTCTTCGGGCTTAAATATTTGCCGGCGGCTACCGCGACTTCCCTGATGTACCTTGAAGTGGTGAGCGCCATTGCACTGGGTTATTTTATTCTGGACGAAACGCTGACCTTGAATATGATCCTGGGCGGTGCGCTGATCGTTATTGGGAGTTGGTCTATTTCCCGACTAAAGCGGAGGGAGCAAGTCAATAATGCTGCTTTAACTGGTAAAAACGACTGATTTAAGCACTAAAATAACCGATTTTTGATATAAATTTATGTTTTTTGGGCGTTACCCTGCGGGTCGGGCTTTACGCTTCAATCTTTTTGCTCGTGCCTCTCAAAAAGGATTTCTGCTGCAATCCCTAACGCAAAGTTTGTTTTCAGATCAAAGGAGGTGCGCTGATCGTTATTGGGAGTTGGTCTATTTCGCGCTTAAAGCGGAAGGAAGAAGCCAATAATGCCGCTTTGACCGGTAAAAACGACTGATTTAAGCACTAAAATAACCGATTTTTGGTATAAATTGATATTTTTTGGGCGTTACCCTGCGGGTCGGGCTTTGCGCTGCAATCTTTTTGCTAGTGCCTCTCAAAAAGGCCTTCTCCCCTAAGGGGCTAACAAATTCGCTGCAATCCCTAACGCAAAGTTTGTTTTCAGATCAAAGGAGGTGCGCTGATCGTTATTAGTAGCTGGTCTATTTCCCGACTAAAGAGGAGGGCAAGCCAATAATGCTGCTTTAACTGGTAAAAACGACTGATTTAAGCACTAAAATAACCGATTTTTGGTATAAATTGATATTTTTTGGGCGTTACCCTGCGGGTCGGGCTTTACGCTACAATCTTTTTGCTCGTGCCTCTCAAAAAGGATTTCTGCTGCAATCCCTAACGCAAAGTTTGTTTTCAGATTATAGGCGGTGGGTTTATCGTTGTTGAGGGTTGGATTATTTCGTGATTGACGCGTAAGGAAAAACCAATAATGTCGAATTTAGCTCCAAAAACGACTGATTTTGACCCTAAATTGACCGATAATCGATAAGAATCGCTTGTCTTTTATAGATCTATTGAATTTCCACTATATTTAACAGCATTCAATAGCAATCAATAATCTCAAGCAATATGAAACTAATTAACCTTAGACCTGCTTTTTTCGGGTTTACGCTTCTTATTTTAGGCCTTGTTTCCTGTGATAAGAATATGGGAAATGAAGGCGATACGGCAGATGCCAGCCTTTCTATCGAATATGAAAAGTACGAACTGGATAACGGTCTCAACGTCATCCTACACCAGGATAAATCTGATCCTGTGGTTTCCGTGGCCATACAATACGGTGTAGGCTCTAACCGGGAGAAAAAAGGGCGTACCGGTTTTGCGCACCTTTTTGAACACATGCTTTTTCAGCAATCTGAAAACGTGCCCGAAGATCAATTTTTCAAAACGATCCAAGATGCCGGCGGTACGCTAAATGGCGGTACCTGGCAGGATGGGACCGTTTATTATGAGGTCGTGCCAAACAATGCGCTGGAAACCGTTTTATGGTTGGAATCTGACCGTATGGGCTATCTGGAAAACACGATTACCGAAGCCGCTTTTGCAAACCAGCAGGAAGTGGTACAAAATGAAAAAAGACAGCGTGTGGACAACAATCCCTACGGTCACACGAGCTGGGTAATTGATAAAAACCTGTTTCCTGATGGACATCCCTACAGTTGGCAGGTCATTGGTGAGCTGGAAGATCTTCAGAACGCCACGGTAGCTGATGTAAAGGAATTTTATGACCGTTTTTACGGTCCCAATAACGCCACACTGGTTATTGCCGGTGATTTTGAGGAAACTGCTGCGCGTGATATGGTAGAAAAATACTTTGGTGAGATCAAAAAACGTCAGGAGGTAAAACCTTTAAAAGTTCAGAACGTGACCTTGGACGCGACAAAAAGATTATATCACGAAGATAATTTTGCCACCGCGCCCCAACTTAATATGGTTTGGCCCACGGTAGAGCAGTATACAGAAGACGCCTACGCGCTAGACGTTCTTGGTCAAATTTTATCTGACGGAAAAAAAGCGCCGCTTTATAAAGTTTTGGTCAAAGAGAAAGAACTGACCTCCAGAGTGGATGCTTATAGCGGTTCTGACCAGATTGCCGGAAAATTTACTATACGGGTTACCGCAAATTCTGGCGTTGATCTGGATAGCGTGGAAAGCGGAATTAAAGAGGGGTTTGAACTTTTTGAAAAAGAAGGCGTGACCGATAATGACATAGAGCGCATAAAAGCCGGACTGGAAACTGATTTTTATAATGGAATAAGCAGTGTGCTGGGCAAGTCGTTCCAGTTAGCTTCCTATGATGTTTTTACCGGTGATCCCGGATTTATAACTCAGGATATCGAGAATATCAAAGCGGTGACCAAAGAAGATGTTGTGGGCGTTTATGAGAAATATATAAAAGGAAAACCTTTTATATTGACCAGTTTTGTGCCCAAGGGCGAAATGGAACTGATCGCTGAAAATTCAGAAAAAGCAGATGTTGTAGAAGAAGAAATCACCGAAAATGTAGAAACAGCTGTCGCGGAAACCGAGCAGGAAATCAAGAAAACACCTTCTTCCTTTGACCGTTCCACACCACCGGAAATGGGCGAAACGCCAAAATTGAGCATCCCAGATTCCTGGACTGCAGAACTTGATGATGATTTAGATGTCTACGGTATTGAACAGCATGAGCTTCCGCTGGTGAATTTCAGTCTTGTGATTGATGGTGGGCATTTGCTGGACCCAGAAGGAAAAAATGGCGTGGCAAATCTCATGACTGATATCCTTATGGAAGGCACAGCAAACAAAACCCCTGAGGAACTTGAAGAAGCGATCGATCTGCTGGGCGCCAGTATTTACATATATACCACAGATGAATCAATTGTGGTTCGTGGGAATACGTTAAAACGCAATTTTGACAAGACCATGGCACTGGTTCAGGAGATTTTGTTGCAACCGCGCTGGGATGAGGACGAGTTGAAGCGTATTAAGCTGAGTACGGTAAACAGCATTCAGCGTGATGCTTCTAATCCTAACGTAATTGCGAATAGTGTATATAACAAAGTCCTTTATGGTGAGGACAATCCACTGGCGCAACCCACTAAAGGAACCGTAGAATCTGTTGAAGGAATTACTATGCAGGACCTCAAAGATTTTTACGCGAAGAATTTTTCCCCTTCGGTTACTAATTTTCATGTTGTAGGCGATGTGGATAAGGATGAAGCCCTTGCAGCCCTTGATGAAATTGAAGAGAAGTGGAAAGCCAAAGACGTAAAAATCCCAAGTTTTGATGTTACAAACGACAGGGATAAAGCCTCCCTTTATTTTGTGGATGTCCCAAATGCGAAACAATCGGTCATAAACATTGGCTATATCGCCCTGCCACGCACAGATGAAGATTTCTTCCCAGCTGAGGTGATGAATTACAAGTTGGGCGGTTCTTTTTCCGGTAACGTAAACCTTATTTTGAGAGAAGAAAAAGGCTATACCTATGGAGCACGATCCGGTTTCAACGGTTCAAAAATCCCCGGTACCTTTACGGCATCTTCAAGTGTGCGAACCAATACCACGGGAGAATCTGTAGAAATTTTCAAAAATGAGATCGAAAAGTATAAAGAAGGCATTTCCCCAGAAGATCTTGCGTTTACAAAAAATGCGCTGATCAAATCAAATGCACGTCGTTTTGAAACACAGGGTTCGTTGCTCAACATGCTTGAAGAACGCAGTGCCTATGACCTTGATCCCAATTATATCGAAAAGGAGGAGCAGACCATTGGTGCGATGACATTAGAGCAACATAAAGCGCTTGCCAATAAATACCTGGATGCTTCAAAAATGGCTTATCTGGTCGTGGGCGATGCGGCAACCCAGTTTCAGCAGTTCAAGAATATGGGCTTTGATGAAGTGCAATTGCTGGATAAAGAAGGCAATGAAATCGAATTGAGCGCCCTCAAAAAATAGCTATTTAAGCTAAAAATTAGTTTTATACTTAAAATTCAAGCCTCACTGTTTAAAAAACGGTGAGGCTTTTTTTAGTTTCGAGATCGTTCTTTGAGTAAATTTCCTAAAAAAAGAAAGAACTTTATTGCCCTGCAATTCAATCTTATTTGAAAAAAACCTTGAAAAACGCTCTTTTTATCTCATTTTATGGCCATTTTTATCAATTTTCTTCGGAAATAGCAAAGAAAATAGTCTGACAGCAAATGATAAAACATATAAACACCAACTTCTTTGAAAAATCCGTTTAAGAATATAGGTCCGGGAATTCTTGTTGCTGCGGCATTCATTGGGCCCGGGACGGTCACGGTATGTACGTTAGCCGGTGTTCAGTTTGGGTATGCGCTGCTCTGGGCGCTCAGTATTTCAATTGTTGCAACGATAGTTTTGCAGGAAACATCGGCGCGTATAGGGCTGGTCACGCAAAAAGGGTTGGCACAGGTATTGCGCGACGAACTGCATAATCCGCTACTGAAAAAAATGATACTTGGGCTTGTACTGGTTGCCATTGTTTTTGGCAACGCGGCCTATGAAGCGGGTAATATTAGTGGCGGCGTGCTGGGGATTCAGTTGGCTGGTTTATCTGGTGTTTTCACAGCAGGCGGGGTTTCCATTAATGTGCTCAGTCTACTCCTAGGCGCGCTGGCCTTTTTTCTGCTCTATCTGGGCAATTATAAGGTGCTGGAACGTATTTTACTGAGTCTCGTGATTTTAATGAGCTGTTCGTTCCTGATTACCGCCATCCTTACCAAACCAGATTGGGGACTGGTCTTTCAAAATGCACTGCTGCCCAGTTTTGATACAGATCAGTTGCTTATGATCATTGCGCTGGTGGGGACTACGGTAGTTCCTTACAATCTTTTTTTGCACGCATCGCTTGTCAATCAGAAATGGAAAGACACAAGCGATCTCAAACATGCGCGCACAGATACGTATCTGGCTATAATTCTGGGCGGTTTTGTTTCTATGTGCGTCGTCATTGCGGCGGCGGCGATTCCCGGTGAAAATGTTGATGGACTTACCGGCCTGGCAAAAAGCCTGGAACCGCTTTATGGGGAATGGGCAAATTATTTTATCGCGCTGGGTCTTTTTGCAGCCGGATTGACTTCAGCAATAACCGCTCCACTGGCCGCTGCATATGTGGCGCAAGGATGTCTTGGGTTTTCTGGCGGAATGAAATCTGTGAAATTTAAGTCGGCATGGATGCTGGTTCTGATCACAGGGACGGTCTTTGCCAGTCTGGGCATAAAACCCATAGAGATCATTCAGTTTGCGCAAATTGCCAATGGATTATTATTACCGGTTATCGCAGGGATTTTAATCTGGCTGGCCAATCGCAGCCAACTGCTGGGGGATTACAGCAATAGCTGGGTCAAAAATGGGGTGAGTATTGTGATCCTCGCGATCACCATCGTCCTGGGTGCCAGAACGATACTCAATGTGCTTGGAATTTTATAATTTTAAACCGAAAAATTAACCGAAAAATAACCGAAAAACAACCAATTTTGGCTGATTTCAACTGTTTCAAAGGAATAATAAAAGTAGCGTCCATAACCAAAAACCCAATAATTGACAGCAGCGAAACGTAAAATAGATTTGAATTGTGATACGGGCGAGGGCATGGGCAATGAAGAGGCGCTTATGCCCTTTATCACTGCTTGCAACATTGCCTGTGGCGGCCATGCGGGTTCGCTGGCATCGGTGGCGCAGGTGGTTTCACTGGCCAAAGAACACAAGGTAAAAATAGGCGCGCACCCCTCGTTTCCAGATGAGAAAAACTTCGGGAGGGAATTTATTCCCATGCCCATAACGCTATTGCGTAAAAGTCTGCTGGAGCAAATCAATCTTGTAGCTACGCAATGTACGCGCGAGGGTGTGAAAATGCACCATATAAAGCCTCATGGCGCGCTATATAACCGCTGTGCGGTAGACAAAGAGTATGCTACCATGATGGTAAACCTGATCCGTGAATATTTTCCGGAAACAATACTTTATGCTCCATACGATTCGGTTATTTCCAAAATTGCCAAAGGTGTTGTTGAGGTTCATTTTGAAGGCTTTGCAGACCGTAATTATAACGATGATCATAGCCTGGTTTCCCGCAAAGAGGCCAATGCCATGCGCACAGATCAGGAGGAAATACTCCGTCATATAACGCATATGCTGCTTGATGAAAAAATAAAAACAATTGAAGGCAAAGAAATTGATACACGCGTAGATACAGTCTGTGTGCACGGGGATTCTGCAAATGCCGTTTCCCTGCTGAAATTCCTGCATGAAAAGCTGGGCGAGAAGAACCTCTTAAAAAAGGTGAAAAATGGCTAAAAAACCCCAAATTTCACGTTTTGGTGATCGTGGGATCCTAATGCAGTGGGATTTTGATTTTAGTCCTGAAAATTTGAAAATCCTGCTTTCCGCTAAAGCAAAAATTGCATCGTTGCTGCAGCCGGAAGTCGAAGTTGTGAACACGTATACATCGGTTTTAGTGCGTTATCCCCACATTATAAATTCACGCGATACCGATTTAAAAGCGCTGCAAAAGCTAAACTTTGATCCCACAAAGGATTTTGAGGTGGAACAACGTGTCGTAGAACTACCGGTATGCTATGATTCGCATTTTGGGCTGGATCTGGAATTTCTGGCAAAAGAAAAGAAGCAAAGCATAGATTCATTAATAAGGTTGCATACCGCACCGGTTTACACTGTTTATTTTATCGGGTTTTTGCCCGGTTTTCCCTATCTGGGCGGGCTGGATGAACGTTTGGCGTTTCCACGGAAAAAAGAGCCGAGATCCAGGATTGAAAAAGGAGCCGTGGGCATTGCCGAAAACCAGACCGGAATCTATCCAACTGCGAGTCCGGCAGGATGGCAGATCATCGGTAATTGTCCATTAACGCTATTTGATCCGAACGTGCCAGAACCTTGTTTATTGAAGGCCGGCGATCAGATCCGGTTTAAAGAAGTAGATATCGAAGCGCATGCACGCATCAAAAATGCGGTAGAAAATGGCAATTATGAGCTAAATATTGAGGAAAATGGCTAATATAGAAATTATTTCCCCCGGTTTTTATACGAGTGTTCAGGATCTGGGCAGATTTGGCATCGCCGGCTTTGGCGTACCTCAAGCGGGAGTTATGGATTCTTTTTCGGCAAAGAAGGCAAATTTATTACTTGGTAATAAACCGAACGATGCCGTATTGGAAATTACCTTTTCAGGGCCAAAATTAAGATTTAGTACGCAGACTACTATCTGCGTATGCGGGGCAGCTTTTGAGCTCAGGTGCAATGGTGAACGTTTTGAAAACGATAAACCGTATGTGGTCAATCCGGGAGACCAACTAGATTTTGGAGCATTAAAAGTCGGTTTTAGAGCGTATTTGGCAATTTCTGGTGGAATAAATACCCCATTAATACTTAATAGCCGGAGTCAATATGCAGGAATTACGTCAGATTTTCGCTTAAAAAAAGGAGCAATATTGCCATTATTTGATCTAAAACCAACATTTCCAAATACCTCTGCGCGCGTTCAGTTTGAAAATAAGGAGGGTAAGGATAAATCGATAGAAGTAATACCAGGACCCGAGTATGATTTGCTTCAATCAGAACAGAAAAGGCAACTATTTGAAACTCCTTTTACGCTGTTGCCCACAAGCAACCGCATGGCAATTCAGTTTAAAGAAGAAATAAGAAATAGCTTAGAGGGTATTACAACTTCGGTAACCATGCCTGGGACGGTTCAATTAACGCCCCAGGGCAAGCTACTTGTACTTATGCGGGATTGTCAAATAACAGGTGGTTATCCTCGTATTTTACAATTAAATGAAATGGGAATCAATACGATCTCCCAGCAAATGCCGGGAAAATCAATAACTTTCAAGATGTCTGTGAAATGATTCAAACATAGCATCACTGACCAATTGAATCGTATCCCCGTTGCCCAACTTGCTTTCTACCGCAAGAGCTTCTGTCATTAATATAGGCTGGTGAATAATTGAATTCCAAAGGTCATGAATGTATTCTGGATAATCCTTACCATCATATTTGCTTATAAAGCCCATTTCATCAGCTTTAAAAAGTATGCGCTCTAGTTTTAATTTTGCATTCTTGACATTCTTGTCTTCTAACGTTGTGTTCATGCGATGTTAATCTAATTGGTATATATTATTAAAATCAGTTTATGAGTTGGGTTACCCTCTTTTTATCCTTCATTTTAGGGAGCAATTACAATACCGCGCGTGCTGTCGTAGCAAGCACCAGATATTATTTAAGATTTAGCCGAACATTTTCTAGAGATCATTCTGCTAAAAATTATTAGGATTTTGCTTTGGAGAAACGTTGTTAAATATTATAAGATATTGATAATATGAATTTTACAGCCTATTCTTTTACAATTCACAGTTTATTGATGGGTAGTTATGAATTCTCTAAATATTGCAAAAAAATGTGGCAGCTACATATAAAATTTATGTTGATTGGGATTTAAAGAATAGCAATGTGTGGAATTATTCTACGATTGTGGGTAAAACATTCAAAGTTCAAAGATGTGGGCTGGAATGTGGAAATTTTAGCGCTAAACACCTGAAAATACTATTTTCAACAAATCTTAAAAAATTGGCTATAGTAACAAAAACACATTTAAATAGATGATATTCAATGAATTAAAAAGCTAAGTTACCTGTTAGCAATTAATGGCCTTAGAACATAACGGAAAGAAAAGCATTTAATCTTCTTATTTTCGGAGGTACAATATAACTTATGGAATTAAACAAGTACAGTAAAACAGTTACTCAAGATCCCACACAGCCGGCCGCACAGGCGATGCTACATGCCATCGGCCTTACGGATGAAGATTTTAAAAAACCTATAATAGGGATAGCAAGCACCGGTTATCAGGGCAATCCCTGCAATATGCACCTCAATGACCTGGCCGCTGATATTAAGACCGGGATTGATGATGCGAATATGGTAGGCCTTATTTTTAATACCATTGGTGTAAGTGATGGTATTTCCATGGGTACTCCTGGAATGCGTTTTTCATTGCCCTCCCGCGATATAATTGCAGACAGTATGGAAACCGTGGTGCAGGCGATGAGTTATGACGGTCTGGTTACCGTAGTGGGCTGTGATAAAAATATGCCTGGTGCGCTAATGGCCATGTTGCGATTGGATCGTCCTTCTATATTAGTATATGGTGGTACGATCGCCCCCGGTTGCCATAAGGGTAAAAAACTTGACGTGGTTTCTGCTTTTGAAGCCTGGGGTTCCAAGGTTGCGGGTACTATAGATGAAAACGAATTCAAGCAGGTCATCAACAAAGCCTGTCCCGGTGCTGGCGCCTGCGGCGGAATGTATACTGCAAATACCATGGCGTCTGCGATTGAGGCCCTAGGCATGTCCTTGCCGTATAATTCTTCCAATCCAGCGGTGAGCGATGATAAAAAAGCAGAGTGCAAACGTCTGGGCGATGCGCTTAGAAACCTTATAGAAAAAGATATTAAACCTTCTGACATTGTCACGCTAAAAATGATGGAAAATGCCATTCGTTTAGTGATTGTTCTGGGAGGTTCTACAAATGCAGTATTGCACTTTCTGGCCATTGCCAAAGCGGCAAACATTGAATTTACCCTGGCCGACTTTCAACGTATCAGTGATTCTACACCCTTTCTGGCTGATCTTAAACCCAGTGGAAAATACCTTATGGAAGACCTGCATAATGTAGGCGGAATCCCGGCGGTGATGAAATATATGCTCAAGGAAGGCATGTTGCATGGGGACTGTCTAACGGTAACGGGTAAAACCATTGCTGAAAACCTTGCAGATGTGCCCGATTTGAAAGAAGGGCAGGACGTCATTATGCCAAAAGAAAAGCCAATTAAAGAAACAGGCCACCTGCGCATTCTCTTCGGGAATCTTGCTGAAGGGGGCAGCGTAGCTAAAATTACCGGAAAAGAAGGACTCCGCTTTAGCGGGCCTGCGAAAGTATTTAACGGCGAATATGCGGCAAATGATGGTATTAGGGACGGTAAAGTACAAAAAGGAAATGTAGTGGTCATTCGCTATGAAGGTCCGCAGGGTGGCCCCGGAATGCCCGAAATGCTTAAACCAACTGCCGCCATTATGGGCGCTGGTCTGGGCAAAGATGTGGCGTTGATCACAGACGGTCGCTTTTCCGGCGGTACGCACGGATTTGTGGTGGGTCATATTGTCCCAGAAGCTCAGGAAGGCGGGAATATCGCGCTTGTAGAAGATGGCGATATAATCACTATTGATGCGGAAAGCAATTCTATTACCGTTGACGTTTCCGCAGAAAAATTAAAAGAAAGAAAAGAAAAATGGAATGCGCCAAAGCTCAAATTTGATCGCGGCGTACTCTACAAATATGCAAAGACCGTTTCTTCGGCCTCTCAGGGTTGCGTGACGGATGAATTTTAGACTAATGCTATGGAAATACAAACGATGAAATTGCAGCCTAACGAGAATCAGGTTACGGAACGTATAACGGGAAAAGAGGCAATTATAAAATGTCTTCTGGCTGAAGGTGTTACCACGCTTTATGGTTATCCCGGTGGAGCGATCATGCCTGTTTATGACGAACTTTATAAATACCAGGATCAGCTCAACCACATTCTTACCCGCCATGAGCAAGGTGCCACGCATGCCGCACAAGGATATGCCCGTGTAAGCGGAAAAGTGGGCGTAGCCATTGCAACCTCTGGTCCCGGTGCGACAAACCTGATTACGGGAATTGCCGATGCGCAGATAGATTCTACTCCCATGGTCTGCATTACGGGTCAGGTTTCTTCCCATTTATTGGGTAGCGACGCCTTTCAGGAGACTGATATCATCGGTATTTCCACACCGGTCACTAAATGGAATTATCAGATCACGCACGCTTCTGAAATTCCGGAGATTATGGCCAAAGCATTTTATATCGCCAAAAGTGGCAGACCGGGGCCGGTACTTATTGATATTACCAAAGATGCACAATTTGAGGAATTTGATTTCACCTATAATAAGTGTACCGGTATCCGCAGTTATAAACCCATACCGGTGATGGATAAGGACAAGGTTGCCGAAGCTGCGGAACTGATCAATAATGCAAAAAAACCCTTCATCGTTTGGGGTCAGGGTGTAATTCTGGGCAAAGCCGAGGAAGAATTTAAAGCGCTCGTTGAAAAAACCGGAATTCCGGCCGCATGGACCATTTTAGGCGTTTCCGCAATCCCTACAGATCATCCCCTTAATGTGGGTATGGTGGGTATGCACGGAAACTATGCGCCCAATATGCTGACCAATGAATGTGACGTTTTTATCGCTATCGGGATGCGCTTTGATGACCGCGTAACCGGAGATTTAAATACCTATGTAAAACAAGCCAAAGTCATTCACTTTGAAATTGATCCCGCAGAAGTCAACAAAAACGTCAATGCAGATGTGGCCGTTTTAGGCAACAGCAAAGAAACACTGGCGGCACTATTGCCATTGGTCAAAGAAAATAAACATGAGGCCTGGCACCAGCAGTTTAAGGATTTATATAAAATTGAATATGATAAAATCATAACCCATGATATTCACCCTACAAAAGAGGGCCTGACCATGGGCGAGGTTTTAGAAGGCATCAACGAAGTAACTAAAGGGGACGCGGTAATCGTTTCTGATGTGGGTCAGCACCAAATGGTCGCCTGCCGCTATGCAAAATTCAATAAAACGCAGAGCAACATCACCTCTGGCGGGTTGGGAACCATGGGATTTGCACTTCCCGCGGCGATAGGTGCTAAAATGGGCGCTCCAGAACGTGAAGTGGTGGCCATAATAGGGGATGGTGGTTACCAGATGACCATTCAGGAATTGGGTACTATTTTTCAGACCAAAGTACCTGTAAAGATCGTGGTACTTAATAATGATTTCCTAGGGATGGTGCGTCAATGGCAGCAGTTGTTTTTTGACAGGCGCTATGCTTCTACAGAAATGGTAAACCCTGATTTTGTCGCTATCGCAAAAGGTTATTCCATAGAGGCGCAGCAAGTAACAAAGCGAGAAGATCTTACCGCGGCCATTGAAACTATGATTGCTTGTGATGGGCCCTATTTCCTTGAAGTTAAAGTAGAAAAAGAAGATAACGTATTCCCAATGGTTCCGTCAGGAGCTTCAGTTTCAGATATAAGATTAGAATAATGAACGAAGAAAAAACATATACCGTTTCCATCTATACCGAAAATAATATCGGTTTGTTGAACAGAATCTCGGCCATATTTCAACGTAGGCATATAAATATAGAAAGCCTGAACACGTCCATTTCAGAAATTGAAGGCGTATCCAGGTTTACGCTTGTGCTCAGCCTTACCGAAGAACGTATCAAAAAAATAATTGGCCAGTTGGAAAAACAGGTCGAGGTGATCAAGGCGTTCTACCATACAGACGAGCAAACTATTTTCTTGGAAAGTTGTCTTTTTAAGATCAAATCTTCACTGCTTTTTGAAGAACCGCAGATCCAGAACATCATTAAGGAAAGCAATACGCGTATTGTTACCGTAAACAAAGAGTTTTTTGTGTTGGAGAAATCCGGTCGCCGTAGCGAGATCGAGTTGCTTTACAGGGAACTGAGCGTTTTCGGTATCATGCAGTTTGTACGCAGTGGCCGTATTGCAGTAACAAAAGATGAAATGAAAATTTCAACCTTATTGGCTGAATTCAAAGAATAAACAAAGCAAATTAACCAAATAATGACCCAAAAAGGGTGAAAAATTGCCCTTTTAGGAACAAAACCAATTAGAATGAAAAATTACTTCAATACGCTTTCACTTAGAGATCAATTGGCCCAACTGGGCAAATGCCGTTTTATGGAAGCTGATGAATTCAGTGAAGGAGTAGAGGCGCTTAAAGGAAAAAAGGTGGTGATTGTAGGTTGTGGCGCACAAGGGCTTAACCAGGGCCTCAATATGCGTGATTCTGGCCTCGATATCTCTTACACGCTACGCGAGGGCGCCATAAAAGAAAAACGCGCATCTTATAAAAATGCCACCGAAAATGGTTTTAACGTGGGAACGTATGAAGAATTGATTCCTACGGCAGATCTGGTTTGCAATCTTACGCCAGATAAGCAGCACACCTCAGTGATTGAAGCGATCGTCCCTTTGATGAAAAATGGGGCGACCCTTTCCTACAGTCACGGTTTTAACATCGTGGAAGAAGGAACCAAAATCCGTGAAGATATTACGGTGATCATGGTAGCGCCAAAATGTCCAGGTTCTGAAGTGCGCGAAGAGTACAAACGCGGTTTTGGTGTACCTACGTTAATGGCCGTACATCCTGAAAATGATCCCGAACAAAAAGGTTTTGAGCAGGCGAAAGCCTATGCGGTCGCCACGGGTGGGCACCGCGCGGGTGTGCTGGAGTCCTCTTTTGTCGCTGAGGTAAAGAGTGACCTTATGGGCGAACAGACCATCTTATGTGGGGTGTTACAGACCGGTTCCATTCTTTGTTTCGACAAAATGGTAGAAGAAGGCATTGATAAAAACTATGCCGCACGTTTGATTCAGTATGGATGGGAAACCATTACCGAAGCTTTAAAACATGGCGGGATTACTACCATGATGGACAGGCTCAACAATCCATCAAAAATCAAAGCTTTCCACCTTGCCGAAGAGATGAAACAAACCCTTCGTCCTCTTTTTGAAAAGCACATGGATGATATCATGTCTGGGCATTTCTCAAAAACAATGATGGAAGACTGGGCAAACGATGACAAAAACCTTCACAAATGGCGTGCTGAAACCGGAGAAACCGCCTTTGAAAAAACAGACGCACAGGAGCAAAAAATAAGCGAACAGGAATATTTTGATCACGGTACGCTTATGGTCGCTTTTGTAAAAGCGGGCGTAGAACTTGCTTTTGAGACCATGACCGCTGCAGGTATCATTGAAGAGTCGGCGTATTATGAGTCTCTCCACGAGACGCCGCTTATCGCCAATACCATTGCGCGCAAGAAGTTATTTGAAATGAACCGTATCATTTCGGACACGGCGGAATATGGTTGTTATCTTTTTGATCACGCCGCAAAACCTTTGCTTCAGGATTTTATGAAGAATATTGATAAGAAAGTAATAGGCGCTGATTTTGCCAAAGATAATGGTGTGGATAACCGCGAACTCATAGCGGTTAATGATGCGATTAGAAATCATCCCGTTGAAGAAGTGGGCGCCTGGTTGCGCGAATCCATGACTTCTATGAAAGAAATCAGAACTGCTGTTGAAGAACAGGAGGCGGTTACTGCATAATTCAATTGTAGACAATTCAGTCTAAATTTTGCCAAACCTTGGGATTTTTATATTCTAAGGTTTTTGTAATAGATAATAAAATGACAAGTTTGACCCAAACGAAGAGCACATACTATCCCACATTAGACGCTGTTAGGCAGGCTGCAGAAACATTAAAATCAGTCGCAGCCCGCACGCCTTTGATGCAAAATATTCATTATTCAAGGCAGTTTGACGCAAATATTATGCTCAAAAGGGAAGATTTGCAGCAGATTAGATCTTACAAAATTAGGGGCGCTTATAACAAAATTAGTTCGCTTAGCGAAGAAGATCGTAAAAAGGGGATCGTGTGTGCAAGTGCGGGCAACCACGCGCAGGGCGTAGCTTACGCCTGTGCAAAACTGAATATCAAAGGGACAATTTATATGCCCTCGCCTACGCCAAAACAGAAGATTGAGCAGGTTAAAATGTTTGGGGAAGATCTGGTAAATATTATACTCACCGGCGATAATTTTGATGATGCAAGTAAGGCTGCCCAGGCGGAATGCAAACTTCTAGGGAAGATATTTGTGCATCCTTTTGATGATGAAAAAATCATTGAGGGCCAGGCGACGGTGGGACTTGAAATTCTGGAGCAGACCGAAGATCCCATTGATTATGTTTTTGTACCCGTGGGCGGCGGTGGTCTGGCCTCTGGCCTGAGCACGGTTTTTCACCTGCTCTCACCAGAAACAAAAGTTATTGGCGTGGAGCCTGAGGGAGCGCCCTCCATGCGTACCTCGATCATGGCGAAGGCAAATACCAAGCTTTCCATGATTGAAAAGTTTGTGGATGGTGCGGCCGTACAGCGTGTGGGCGACCGCAATTTTGCTATCTGTAGTGAATATCTCAGTGAGATGGTAACCGTGCCCGAAGGGAAAATTTGCCAGACGATTCTTGATTTGTATAACAAAGATGCGATTGTTGTTGAGCCTGCCGGAGCGTTAACGCTTTCGGTGCTTGATATGTATGCCGAAGAAATCAAAGGCAAAAATGTCGTGTGCGTGATCAGCGGAAGCAATAACGACATCACGCGTACCGCAGAAATTAAGGAACGTGCGTTACTCTATCAGGGACTAAAACATTATTTTATAATCCGTTTTCCGCAGCGGGCCGGAGCTTTGAAAGAATTTGTTGCAGAAATTATGGGTCCTGATGATGATATCACCTTTTTTCAGTATTCCAAAAAAACCAATCGCGAAGACGGTCCGGCGGTTGTTGGGATTGAATTGAAAGCCCAGGATGATTTAAAACCGTTGATCAGACGTATGAAAAACCGAAATTTCTTCGGTGAATACCTTAATGACAAACCCAATTTGTTTGAGTTTTTGATCTGAGTTGTACTGTTTGCTTTCAATCCGTTTACTTGCCATTTAAATGGTTTTGAAAACCTTGAAAAACCGTATTTCGCTCTATTTAAAAAAATGTACTATTAATTTTTACAAAGAACACTGAATGATTTCTTCTAAAACTTCTGATATACCCCAGCAATTTCAAGTAAAACCCCTTGAGCAAAACACCTATCTGATAGATGGTAAACTGATTCCCTGGAAAGGTAAAACAACTGATGTGTTTTCTAGCATTGAAACAGAGCAGGAAGGAGAATTACAACCTACACGCCTGGGATCCATTCCCAGCTTAAGCGAAAAAGAAGGTCTGGATGCCCTCAATGCGGCGATGAAGGCCTATGATAAAGGACAGGGGGAATGGCCTACGATGAAGGTTGCAGACCGTATCAAATGTATGGAAACCTTTGTGACCAAGATGAAAACCAAACGGGAGGAGGTCGTAAATCTGCTCATGTGGGAAATCTGTAAAAACTATCCTGATTCCCAGAAGGAATTTGACCGTACGGTAGAATATATCTACGATACGATTGAGGATTACAAAAACATGGACCGTGACAGTGCAAAGTTTCATAAACAGGACGGTATTCATGCGCACATACGCCGTGGTCCGTTAGGGGTGGTGTTGTGTATGGGTCCTTACAACTATCCCTTAAATGAAACATTTTGCCTACTTATCCCAGCGCTTATTATGGGAAATACGGCAATCTTTAAACCGGCGAAGCATGGTGTTTTATTGATTTCCCCACTCCTGGAAGCTTTTCAGGAGAGTTTTCCCGCAGGTGTGGTAAACATCGTTTATGGGAGGGGCAGGGAAGTGGCCGCGCCTATTATGAAGACCGGTAATGTAGATGTGCTGGCGCTTATAGGGCACAGCTCTTCAGCAAATGCCCTTCAAAACCTGCATCCTAAAAAGAATCGTTTGCGTTTGGTTTTAGGACTTGAAGCAAAAAATCCGGCAATAATACTGCCTGATGCAGATCTGGATCTTGCCGTCTCCGAATGTATTGCGGGTACACTTTCTTTTAATGGTCAACGCTGTACGGCGCTAAAAGTGGTTTATGTACATGAAAACATTGCCGAAACCTTTAATAGAAAGTTTTCGGAACAGGTTGATAAATTAAAATTCGGACTCCCGTGGGAGGATGGCGTCAAATTAACTCCCTTGCCAGAACCTGATAAGCCAGATTATATTCAGGAATTGATAGATGATGCTACGGAAAAAGGTGCTAAAATATTAAACAAAAAGGGCGGGGAACGCAGTAAAAACTACATTTTCCCAGCTGTTTTGTTTCCAGTGAGCAAAGAAATGCGGGTTTATAAAGAAGAACAATTTGGCCCGGTAATTCCTGTGCTTACTTTTAAAGATATAGATGAGCCCTTAGATGATATGGCGGAATCCAATTATGGTCAGCAGGTGAGCTTATTCGGTAAAGAAGTCAAAACCCTTGCGCCGCTGATAGATACTTTAGTAAACCTGGTATGCCGCGTAAACCTGAACAGTTCCTGTCAACGTGGCCCTGATGTCTATCCCTTTACCGGTCGTAAAGATTCTGCCGTGGGTACACTGAGCGTGCACGATGCACTGCGTTCGTTCTCTATACGTACATTTGTGGCTTCTAAAGACAACGCTTACAACAACGCGATTTTACAGGAATTAATGGATGCCAAAAAATCGAATTTTGTAAGTACGGATTATATTTTATAGTTGGTTTAGAAAAGCTGTCCTTAAACAAACCTTATTTTGATTTGATGCTTGAAAAGAAGCATTTGGCGGGTGTGTATAAATCCCTTATTTTTGCTCACCCATTGTGGGACCATTAACTCAGTTGGTTCAGAGTGTCACGTCGACAACGTGGAAGTCGTTGGTTCGAATCCAACATGGTCCACACCTTATAAACATCCAAAAACGCCCGAAAAACAAGTTTTTTTCGGGCGTTTTTTATGCTCAATTAGTGATTTTCTACTGAAAATATATCGTTATGAACTTTTAAAAGATGCTTCTAAATAGAAGGATTTTTTTTTAAGAAGATAGTTTTTTTAGCGTGGGTACAAGTCGCTCTAGCGCCATCCCACGAGAACCTTTTATAAGTACTAATGTTTCTTTCTTTAAAAGACTTTTTACCTGTTCTGGTACGTTTTGTTCAAAAGCGGTAACATCATCAAAATAGAAGAGCTTTTCAGAATTTATGTGGGTTTTCGCGAAATTCTTTCCTATAAGTACAACGGAATCATACGCTTGCGCTAGTGCCAACGTTGCAATCTGCATATGTTCACTTTCGGCTGTATCGCCCAACTCAAACATGTCGCCGAGAATGGCGATTTTATGTTTGGCACCCAAACCTTTAAAATTGGTCAGGGCAGCCTCCATACTTGTGGGATTTGCATTGTAGGCATCAAGCAAGAGCGTTAACTGTTCCACTTGCATAAGTTGCGAACGGTTATTTGCCGGTTTATACCCGGCCAGCGCTTCTTTGATTTTTTCAGGCTCCACTTCAAAAAAAACGCCCATACTTAGCGCAGCCGCCATATTAGAAGCATTATAAAAACCGGTTAGTTGGCTCGTAAATGGCTCTTTTTGATATATAATTTCAGCAAAAGGCAGCGCAGGAGGGTAGGTTACCACAAGATTATTATTGGCATTGGTCCCAAAGCTATAAAAGTCTGAAGTAGCGGTTCGTGCCCTTTGTTTCTCATCATCAGCATTTATAAAAAGTGTACCACCGTTTGCCTTAATATAATCGTAAAGTTCACTTTTACCTTTTACTACGCCAGCTTCGCTGCCAAAACCTTCGAGATGTGCCTTGCCAAAGTTTGTGATGTAGCCATAATCTGGTGCTGCGATCTGACTCAGGTTTTTTATTTCTTTAAGATGATTCGCACCCATTTCCACAATGCCTATTTCCGTTTTTTCATTCATGGATAACAGGGTAAGGGGTACACCTATGTGGTTATTGAGATTGCCCTGGGTGGCCGTGATTTTGTATTTTTTAGAAAGCACCGCGTTGATCAATTCTTTTGTCGTGGTCTTCCCATTGCTTCCGGTAAGGGCAATGATAGGCAAACCGAGGAATTTCCTGTGAAAATGCGCCAGATCCTGAAGTGCTTTCAGCGAATCTTTTACCAGAAGAGTATGTTCCTGTTCATAGTCATCATCATCAATTACGACATTACAGGCACCGCTCTTCAGTGCTTTATCAGCAAAGGTATTCCCATTGAAATTCTCCCCGGAAAGGGCAAAAAACAAGCTATTTTGACTGATTTTGCGGGTGTCTATACAAATTCCTGAAGATTTCAGAAAAATATCGTGGAGTTCATTTATAGTCATGGTATAAATATAAAAAGACCATTTTCAAAAATTGAAAATGGTCTTGCTATTATTTTGAAAACAAATTGTTCTTAGTAAAAGTTTGCCCTTTGATCTTCGATTTCTGCTGCATCTTCTAATGCTTTGGTCACATTTGCATTGACCGAATTTCTATTGGTAGCTGTTTGTTGCATGGTAAAGCTTAAGTAATTATCCATTTCCTTCGCTTTATTGATAGCCGTAGGTTTTACAAGATAAACTCCTTTCTCACCCACGATAGGTTCTGAGACCGTGTTTTCTTTCAGTCCAAACAACGCACCTACAACTTTAGGTTCACGACCAGCCCCGGCAAGGGTAGGGTTTTTAAGGCTAACCGCTGATGCCGTTTGTACCTGTACATTATTGGCACTGGCGATGGCGGTAAGATCATTACCAGAGATCTTATCCTGAATCATCTTAGCTTTCTTCTCATTGCGAACCAGCGGAGTCACACTTGCTGATGCTTCATCAACCTGCATAAGTCCGGCAGGGCTCTTTTTAGTAAGTTGGACCACAAGATAACCACCATTTAATGAGAACCTCTTAATATCGCCCACTTCGGTCTCTTCTTCAAAAGCCCAGCGAATAATTTCGCGCTGGCTCCCTTCTCCTGGAATGGTTTCATCTAAGGCCTTGATGTTATTGACCGGTCTTACGGTATAGTTATCTTTCTTTGCCACTTCAGTAAATTTTTTCTGATCAGCGTTTGCTGCCATTTCAAATTTAGTGGTCGCGGTGAAAATGTCATTTACAGTTTGTTGAGAAGGCTCAATTTCTTTAGAAACCGTAGCAAGTTTGATAGCACGTTGCTCACCCTTTTGATCTTCAATTTTGATAACATGATATCCAAATTGACTTTCCACGACGTCAATATCCCCTGTGTTCTGCATGAACACGAAATCATTAAAAGGCTTTACAAATGTATTTTTTGCTACATACCCAAGATCACCGCCTTTTTCGGCGCTTCCCTGATCAGTGGAAAATTCGGTAGCAAGTTCAGCCATTTTTGAAGGCGTTTTGCGAAGTACTTCCGCAAGACTGTCTGCTAATTTTTTTGTTTCTGCTTTGGATCGTGTTACCGCTCCTGCATTCTGTAGACCTGCAAAAGGAAGCAAAATATGTGATGATTTTACTGAATCTGGTATTTGTTCTACCGCAATTACCCTTGATATTTTGTAAGCCCCGTTGTCTTTATAAGGTCCATAAACCTCATTTTCATTCAATGCAAAAAGTTGGTCCTGGAAAGCGGTAGGTAGTTCGTTCTTGAAATAGAAACGATCTGTGTAGCGCTGGTCTGAAAATTCATTTACAAATTCTTCAGGATTATCGGTTTTTGATAGTCCGGCGATGGTGTCGTTTGATTTGGTAGCAGCATTATAACCTGCTTTATCATTCAAGTACGTTGCAACTTCTTTTTCAACTTCCTTCTCATCCTTAAGGGTAGGTTTTTCATCAAACTTCACAAAACGAAGGCTGCGGTTAGCTTCTACCTGATATTTGTTCTGGTGTTTTTTGATATAGCTTTCAATATCTGATTTAGAAACTTTTACCTGATCATCTGGAATGCTGCTAAAAGGGATGTTCACAAATTGTGCATCGCGTGTGCTGTTTTGCATTTCATAAGCTTGCTTGCCCTCACTAAGGGTTGCGCCCATTCCTGCTTTAATAAGGTTAAAATAGATCAGTTCTTCTTCATTTTTTGCAAGTCCCTGCTCATAATCTACCCACTGGCTGTAAGCCGCTTCATTAGTAGAACGCAATGTCGCAATATACTCGCGCATCTTACCTTCACTAAAAACCCCATTTGCATCTTGAAATTGAGGCTCGTTTTGCAATGCTTCTTTAAGAATACTGTTCAAGCGGTCCTCTTCTACGGTAATGCCAAGTTCATCCATCTGTTCGCCCAGTAGAACATCATTAAGTTCTTGTTGCCATACCATATTCTGGACTCGGGTCGTGCTCATTTGACCACCATAGCGGCTGGTCTGTAACTCTACCTTCTTGGCAAAATCATCCCTGTCAATATCTTCCCCGTTTACCGTGGCTAATACACGCTGCGATTTTTGAGTATTGAAACCGCCACCTTTGAACAAATCTGCAAGTACAAAGGAGAAAAGGGCCAGGGCAATGATGATGATCAAAAATACCGAACGTTGCCTGATTTTGTTTAAAACTGCCATGATATACTACTAATATGCAGGGAAAGACCTGCGTTAAATTAAATTCTGCGTTATTTATAGCTTTTTGGGTGATTTTTAACCACCTCTACCGCAATAAAGGGCGAAAATACTATTTTATATCAAAAGATAAAACTGAAATCGCTTAAATAAGATAAGCCAAAGGGACTGCTTATGAGATAAGAAACGAATTTAATCTTCTTCAATCTTCTTGATCTGCACAAGTTCAATTTTTGTGCTTGATGTTTGTAAGATATGGAACTGGTACCCTTCAATCTCAAGGATTTCATTTTCCTCTGGGATACCTTCCTCGTTATTCACGATCAGACCGCCCAGGGTTTCATAGTTTTCACTTTCCGGAAGGTCCAGTTTGTACGTTTCATTGATGTAATCCACTTCGAGCCGGGCGGAAAACTTAAAGGTGTTCTCATCAATTTTTTCTTCGATGAGCAGTACGCTGTCATGCTCGTCTTCGATCTCGCCAAAAAGTTCTTCCACAATATCTTCAACGGTCATCATGCCGCTGGTACCGCCATATTCATCAATGACCACAGCGATACTTTTCCTTTTTTTAATAAGGATGTTAAGGACGTCCTTTACCAGCATCGTTTCTGGTATAAAGATAACCTGCATGAGGACTTCTTCAATATGTGTAGGTTTTTTAAAGAGCTCAAAAGAATGAACATAACCTATAATATCATCAATAGATTCTGTATAAACCAGCACTTTAGAAAGTCCGGTTTCTGTGAACAGCAAATTTAATTCTGAAAGGGGCGTATCTTTTTCAACGGCAACGATCTCTGTCCTGGGGATCATCACTTCGCGCGATTTTACTTCAGAAAACTCAAGGGCGTTCTGAAAAATCTGTATTTCAGAATCCAGTTCTTCATTGGTTTCAATAGACTCCATCTGTTCAGAAATATAGTTACCCAGTTCCACCTTTGTAAATGCAAGCTGCACCTCGTCACCTTCGGTCTTAAAAAAGCGTTTGAGCACCATATCTGAAATCCATATAACAAAACTGGATATGAAATAAAATAGGAGATAAAAAATGTAGGCCGGGATGGCAAAGATCTTTAAAAGCGAATTGGCATAGATCTGAAAAAACACCTTGGGTAAAAATTCTGCCGTGAGCAGGACTATAAGCGTAGAAATAATGGTTTGTGTAATCAGACTAAACCGAATAAGGAATTCATTGATCCACGCATATCCAAAATCAAAACCTGTAAGCCAGTTTTGTAAAAGGGCACCCATAAAATAGGCATACACAACAAGTGCCAGGTTATTGCCCACGAGCATGGTCGCTATAAATTTTGACGGCTTTTGCGTGAGCCGTGTCAAAATCTTTGCGATTAGGTCATTTTGCTTTTTCTCGATCTCGATATGGATCTTGTTTGAAGATACATAGGCAATTTCCATTCCCGAAAAAAAAGCGGAAAGCAATAATGAAATTATTATAATAATGATTTCGGTTTCCATTTAATTGTCCCGTTGGTTCTGTTCAATCTTTTTTCTAAAATGTCTTTTGAAAAAGAACATGCCCAGCGCAAGGGCAACAAAAAACAGCGAAATATAGGTCTGGTTGGGTTCTGCTGGCCACGAGTCGTATGCTTTCAGCAAAAACAGAATAACAATGATCAGATAGGCGTATTCAAAATATTTAAAGTACTTACTCATTTAAACTGTCGCTTTTAGTGTTTTTGCCTTCTTTAATATACATTTTGCTCTGATTGCCAGAAGATAGGAAATTTTTAAAATTCTCACTACTGTCAAATCCATTTCCGTTATTAAAAGACCCGTCTTGAAAATTTATGGTGTACGCCCTGTTTGTAAAGACCCAGTTGTTACGCTGATCCCAGTAAAGTTGGGAAGTTCTCAAAATAGTGGAATCGCTCATGATCAATACCACATTATTCCGAAGATCAACAAGGTTCGTTTGCTTAAAGAGCTTTGCGTAATTTGAAGTGATGTAATTTTCTTTGTCGTCATCACTCACAAAGGTTACATCTATACCATCTGGAAATTCCTGATAGGGAAATTCTGATATACCATAATCAAGCATATAAGGAGTCTTGAGGGTGGCTTTTACCTTGCCGGAGTCTGTATATCTCAAAACGATGCCTTCGCCTTTTGCGGCGGGGCCGTCTGTACGCTGGCTGAACCGTTGCAGTTCTTCTGCATTGTTCCCACAAGCAAAAAAGAGGGTCACAGCAAATGCTGCGACCCCTTTTAAAATTGTATGTTTTATTTTATTCTGCATTAAGGATTGGGAACGGTAACGCCTCCACCTATCCAGCAGCTAAAGTTGATCTTCTGACCAGCTTTTCCACTCTGGAAAATCTCGGTTTTAGATGGTGCAAGGCCACGATAGCTTGCGGCTGTTTCATTTGCATTTGAAGAAATCGAAGGATCGATTTTCGCTGCACGTGAAGCGTAATCAGCAGCCAACCAGTAAATCGCACGTTTTTCAAATTGTGTTTCCCCACAGCTATTTGCGCTTGAAGCATACATGTTAGCGATCATTAAATAAGCTCTACCATTAGAGGGTTTTGCTTCAAGCGACTTTTGATAAAAAGAACGTGCTTGAGAATAACTCTTACGAGCGCGCATTTTCTCTCCTAAACGCATGAATACCACTGCTTTTTTACTTGGGTCTGTCTCACGGTTTGCAGATTCCTCATAATATTTAACCGCTTTTGTGTTGTCTCCATTTTTATCTGCCAACTGACCTAAGTAATATGCGGTCTGTGCTGATGGCTCTAATTTATCTAACTGAACAACAAGTTTTTCAAAGAAAGGATCTTCGGTACATTCCTTAGAAGACATTCTGCCAGCAGCACGTCTAATCCAGTCTATATCATCTTTCTTAGCATCAAAGTCTTTCTGATAAAGTGGGATCAGGTTATCACAATCTGCCAGTTTACCCAGTTTTTCGTTCATACCGGCAATAACCTTAGAATAGTTTTCAAGATTGGCATTGGCCGCGTTTTTAGCACGCTCTTCTTTTTGGGTAAGCGCTGTGCCAGCCTCTTCTTTTTCTAACAACGGTGCTGCACTTTCTGCTGCTGCGTTTTGCTCTTCGGTGATTTTTTCCTGTACGTCGTCATAAAGAACAAAGATTTCATTAAGGTCCATATCGCCTGTACTTTGCAATTCTACTCCCAAAACAAAATAGTTGTAAAGTGCGCGTGGACTCGTAAAAGAATCTTTGTCTGCTTCCCAGGCCTCATTGAACTTTTGAAATTGCTCCATTTTTGTTCCTACGTTGTTATCGCTCATCAACTGGGCAATATCAGTAAGATTTTCTCCCTTAGAAACACGATCTGGATAACTCGCATATTTCTGCTCATACATCTGGATAAATTCTGCCACAACAGCTTTTTTCTCTTCCTCAGGAGCCTTTTCTAATCTGTCACGGTACAGGCGCTCTCCATATTGATAGAGTGCATATGACCATTTAGGGCAATTTTCCATCAGTTTTCTGAAAGGCTCGTAAGCCGCATCATAATTTTTTACCTTGGCATTTTCAGTAAAAATAGAACCAGTGGTAACACAATCTACTGAAGACTGCGCGCTGATCGTACTCGCGCCAGCAAACATGGTTAATAATAGTAGTGTAAATTTGATTTTCATCTTAATTGGTTTTTAAAAAAACAATATTAGCAATTTTAATTAAATTTAAAAGGCACAAACCATTTATCATTAAGTGATAAACTAAGCCCAACCTTAAAAAAGTCTTCTTTAACAAGACTTGCATTCTCTGTACCGCGCTGTCCGTATTCGAAGCTGATGTTCGCATTACTAAATGCACGACCCATTGGTAAACCTATTCCAAAAGATATGCCAAACTCATTTATCCCTACGCCATTAATGTTCAAACCGGTCTCCTGATATCTGAATCCTGCCCTGTAAACCATTCGCTCCCAGTAACTTGTTATAGAATTAAAACGAGGTATATAAAATCCACCAATGCGGAATTGTGAGTCATCATCATAGCTCACATTTTGAAGACTGTAGGATGGATTTGTGAATTGGCTGGTCTGTACACTGGTGTATTCCACACCGGTAAACCATTTACTTGATTCACCTATACCAAGTCCCAAGGTATATTCTGATGGTAGTTTAAAATCAGTTTTGACCCTTTGTGTAGGTAGGGTTTGTACTGCGGTTCCCACAGTACTGATTTCACGATTGTTTTCTGCACTAATCGTACTCTCTGGAGTGTACATGGCAGAGCCGTAAAGGTTCAGTTTTTCGGTAATTTTTCGCTCTGCCTGAAGTCCAAGGTTAAAGGACACACCGCTGATGTCAGACCGGTTGATCTCCTGTATGCCCAGCTGCTGGCCACGATCTTCACGAACGGACTCCCTTCTTATATTACCAAAGTTATAGCTTGCGGTTGCACCTATCCTGATCCCTTTATAAAACTCATAGCCCCAACTCACAAAAGCCTTGTTGAGACCACCACGGCCCATGAAGCGTTCGTAAAACTCGTCTGTGCGATTCGTTATCTTATATTCCACGGAAGTGTAGGGGATGAGCCCAAAACCGGCACCCATATTTTTTGCTATGGGAAAACCCAGGGTCACGTAATCCAGGTTTGTAGAGGTATTTGTACCGGTACCCGCGTCACTCTTTAAGCTTACATCCTTACGGCTTCCCCCCAGCGTAAAATTGGTAAGGCGCAGGGCACCGAAACCTGCCGGGTTCTGTAAATTAACGTGAATACTGTCCCCAAGGATACTGATGCCACCCATGGATTGATTTTCAACGGTTCCTTTAAAATTACGGAGTCCTATGCCATAATACGAGTAAGGTGATGAATTTCCCTCTTGGGCAAACATAGGAGCGGTAAGGAATACCGCTAGTAGAAGCAAAAACCTTTTTATCATTGAGTTGTGTTAAATACCATTATGTGATCTAATCCTTCGAGAAGAAAATTTTGATGCGCAAAGATGCCATTTTTTAAGGTTTTAGACAAAAATAGCGCGTCCCCTCCCGTTAAAATAACCTTGAGTCCTGGGTAATTATCTGTATACCATTCGATTACGCCTTTTATTTCGTGAGAAATACCCTGTATTACGCCACTTTGTATCGCTTCTGCAGTGTTTTTACCGATATAATCCGGTACTTCTTCCGCAGTTAGCAGCGGTAGTTTTTCAGTAAAATGATGCAGTGCTTTAAAACGCATCGATAAACCCGGTGAGATGGAACCTCCCATATACTCTTCCTGTTGATTCTTAAAATCAAAAGTCACACACGTCCCCGCATCTATCACAAGTGCATGCTGACCGGGATAGTTCTTTACCGCAGCGGCGACCAGCGCGATGCGGTCAACCCCCAGGGTATGTGGTGTTTTGTACCTGTTTTTAAAAGGGATTCCCGTTGTGTGATCTAAGATTTTAAAAGAAAGACCGTTTTCCTGTAGCAGTGTGACAACATTTTGTGAATTTCCAGTAGCGGCAACTAAAATTTGCTGAAACGACTGATCATTCACCACTTTTTTTAATACTGAAATACCTTCAGTAACGGACTGATCTTCTTTTGAAATAAGGTTTTGATCCTTAAAAACACCCCATTTTAAACGGGTATTTCCTATATCTATGGCAAGATTTGTCATGTGCGCAACTTCTATAACCATTAACCCTAATTCGAGGGATTTATTTTCTCAATCCCTATTATTTTAGGATGGCTTACGGCCGGCAAATTTACAAAAGTGCATGTAAGGGAATATCAATACGTTATCATTTATTTCTAAAATTTTTTCAGATTTTTTCGTTCTAAGGTTGTGCAATATCAATTTTGATATTATATTTGCAGCCGCTTTGGCAATGCGATAAGCATGGAGACCGAAGCATTTTAAGGAGGTGCCTTAGCTCAGTTGGTAGAGCAACGGACTGAAAATCCGTGTGTCCCTGGTTCGATTCCTGGAGGCACCACTTTTAAATCCCCGAGAACTCTTGTTCTCGGGGATTTTTGGTTTTATATGTTTTGGTATTTTTAGAGAACATAATTGCGTTCTGAAATAGCCTTTTAAAAGGAGACTCCCCTATTAAATTTCAGCTGATTTTTCAGTGAGAAACGCCCGATTTTCGGCTAAAACAGGGTAAAAAACGGCTATTTCAGTCCGTTTTTCGACTGAAGTTTATGTCGCTATTCCGTATTAAAATGGTGTATCGTCATCGTATTACGAATCATTTAGATCCTTATTTTTAAATGCGCTGCCGCGGGGTGCATTGTGTTCTTCAAGTACCACATCAGAATGTAAAAATTGTGCCGCTGCGGCAGAATCTTTTACTTTAGAAGCGCTGCGCGCAAGCATTTCCGCTTCAAAAACGGTCAATACAGATTTTCGGATGCCTTTTTCCCTCCAGTTGGATCCCGGCTGGCATTTCAGAAAGATTGTACGGGCAAGTGACAGCGCATCCAGCAGCGCCTGGTTTGCGCCCTGACCTTTGAACGGACTCATGGGATGGGCCGCATCACCCAGCAAAGTGACGGGGCCCACTTCCTGAAGCGTCTTAGGTTTTAAGAGTTCGCGGTCATAAACCGGATAACCGGAAATCTGTTCTGCCCGGGTCGCGGCAATGATTTGCGGAATGGGATAATGCCATTGCGTTCTTGAACTGGCTTCTTTCTTGAGGGATTTTGGGCCTTGTTCACTGAGTGCTTTCGCTTCCTTTTCCGGCATCGGAAAACTGAGTTGCCACATTATGGATTCCGCATCATAGGGCATCATATAAATGCGCTCCGTTCCATTGGCGGTTTGAAACACCGTTGCGGAATCCAATAATTCATTTTCAACACCCTTGATCGCCGCCAGCGGACAAATACCTAAAATCACGATACAATCCAGATACCGCAACGGGGTTTGCGCTTCGCCAAGAACCAACTTACGGACTTCGCTGCGAATGCCATCAGCGCCCACCACAAGATCTGCGGTGGTGGTTTTTATTTTTCCATCAACTTCAAAATTCAGCAATACCGCTCCGTCTTCGTTTTCCTGAAAATCCAGGAACTTATGGTTCCATAGCACAATATCGTTACCGCCCAGTTGCTTTAAAAGTGCCAGGCGCAAGGATTGACGTGCGATGTGCACATTGCTGCGTTTGGCGGCCGTTTTTTCATGTGCCTCCAGCCATTTTCGCATTCCCCATTCGCCAATCACTTTTCCATCTGTGGTATGAACCACATGCCGCGTGGAAATGAGGCCTTCTGCCAGTGAATCAATCCCAAAACCTTTTATCGCTTTGCGCGCCTGTTGTAAAGTAAGGCCATAGCCTTGTGACCTGGTGTCAAAACCGCCATCTCGTTCATAAAGGGTAAAAGGGATACCACGGTGCAAACAAGCCACCGCCAGTGCTGTGCCGCCTATACCACCGCCAATAATCGCAACATGAGGATAATTCCCCGTATCTGGAAGGGCAGGAGCAGCGGAAGCAACCAACCCAGAACCGCCACAAAAGGTACAAAGCTCAAAATGTGCTTTGGGTTTTGTGGGAGGAATGCCCACGCAATCATTATTTTCAAAAGCTTCAAGCGCTCGCTTATAGGTAAGGCGAACGTTTTTACGAATTCTCCGTTTCGTTTTGCCGCGTCCCTTACAGTTAGGGCAAATGGTATGATGCATATTACTTTTTCTTTTATTTTGATTTTTTTTGTTTCTACGGAATCGTTCCCAACGCAAATTTCGTCCTGCTGAACTCCTTTCAGCATTGCACGCGTAGCACTGCTAGTGCTTTAGAAAGCTATGTTTAACAACACTTTAGCCGCTTTTGAAACCCTAAACTAAATTCAGGGTGACGTTTATTGTAGTACGCCGCTAAATGGATTTACAACTATCATACGCGGAAACAAGATACACATAGCTTTTTCAAATTCAACCTTAAAAATGAACATGATCTTTAACTTATGAATGTAAACCAATTATTAATTATCAATCGCAATTTGCCGATTTTTAGCAGAAAATGGCATATTATTTAATGCCAGTGGTACTCTCTTAATACCTTATTTTTGTCTCCACTTAGTTATTGATTTATGAACGATCCTATTGAAATTCGCCAGGTGAACGTTACGCGCTACATCACGCCATTGCGTGAAGGTGGCTCGTTGCCTGCAGTGGCTGATGCTGACGACGGTTTTAAATATGTGGTGAAATTTAAAGGTGCCGGGCACGGTGTCAAAGCGTTGATTGCTGAATTATTGGGTTGTGAGATCGGAAGGTTTTTGGGCTTTAAAGTACCCGAAGTTGTTTTTGCCAACCTGGATGAAGCTTTTGGCCGTACCGAAGCCGATGAGGAAATTCAGGATCTATTAAAAGGGAGTCAGGGTATGAACATCGGGCTTCATTTTTTATCGGGAGCCATTAATTTTGACCCTGTGGTGACCACTGTAGATGCGCAATTGGCTTCAGAATTGGTATGGTTTGATGCTTTTATGACCAATATTGACCGCACCTTTCGCAATACAAACATGCTGATGTGGAACCGCGAATTGTGGCTGATAGATCACGGTGCTTCGTTGTATTTTCACCACGCTTTCACCAATTGGGAAAAAAGTGCGCAAACTCCGTTTGCGTTCATCAAAGATCACGTGCTGCTTCCACAAGCAAGCCAACTGGAAGCGGCGAACACTAAGTTCAGCACAATTTTAACTCCAGCAATTTTAGAGGAGATCGTAAACCTGATTCCGCAGGAATGGTTGGAATGGGAAGGTTCTGAAATAACGGCAGACGAAATAAGAGCGGTATATTTCAATTTTTTCACCACACGACTGGCACACGCAGAAGTATTTACTAAAGAAGCAAAGCATGCACGGGAAGCACTTGTATGAATATGCGGTGATACGCATCGTCCCTCAGGTTGAGCGCGAGGAATTTTTTAATGTGGGGGTAATCGTCTATTGCAAAAACCCGCGGTTTATCGCTATGAAATATCAACTCGATTCAAAAAAGCTCGCAGCTTTTTGTCCGGAAGTTGATGTTGCACAAGTAGAAAAAAACCTGGACGCTTTTAAGGCGATCAGTTGTGGCAGAAAAAATGCGGGTCCTATCGCCCAACTAGAAAACGCCGAACGCTTTAGGTGGCTCACCGCTACCCGAAGTTCGGTTATTCAAACTTCAAAAACGCACCCGGGTTTTAGTGAGGATTTAGAAGATACGCTCGAGAAACTATTTGAGGATTTGGTGGTTTGAGGGTTTTAGAAGGTTTTTATTTTCACTGAACTTCAAAATCAGGGATTTTTCTTGTAGTCTTTTTTTTGTTGCACTTTATGCGTCTTCAAGATTTTTATACTCTTATTTTAGTACCAATTTATTAAGAACTATGAAAATGAAGTTTTAAGTGCAGACTTCTTTGATGCTTATTTCTGGGTGGGGTACCTAGTTTAAGAGTGCGAGGTTTCTGAAATTTCACCTGAGGGATTGGGGACTCGGGTAGTAATTTGTATTATGAAATATATCTATATCGTATTTTCTACTTTTTATATACCATATTTGTTTTCTCTATTTAAAAATGCTTCTTTTCCGCCTTCAAGTTTCAATAGTTTTTCTCTATAATCAATATTTTCTATTGTCGTAGAAGTTTTGTGAGTATAAATATCATTGTTTGGTATTTCTAGAATATGTATTAAAGCGGAATCTCCATTAATTACAAAATTAGAATTATGACTTGCGAAAATTATTTGTCTATCAAATTGCTTTCGTTTTACTAAACAAACTAAATAATCAGCAACAAGTTTATTGTCAAGATGTGCCTCAGGCTCATCAATAATTAACGGTTTCACACCTGTCATCAATAACGTAACTATAACAGCGGTACATCTTTGTCCAAAAGAACAAGATTCTAGTTCACGATTACCATAGAATCCATTTATTTTAATGTATTTCGATAGATTATAACGATGTTTTTTTATAAGGTTAAGATAAATCAAATAATTGCCGGAACTATTAAAAATTTCCGTGATTACTTTTACATAATTGTTTTGTTTACGAATATTTTTTTCATCAAGTAAATTGTCTAAACGTTCTTTAAAGGTGCTGTAATTTATATTAAGTAATTCAAGATTCGGTTCAATAAGAAATAGCACTTCTTTAATTCTTGATTCTGATGTTCCCGAGATATGATATTTACCGAACTTATTATAAAACTCTATAAATAAACTGTTTTGGTATTCTAGATCATCAAACTCGTAAGTGAAATTTATATCAAGTACATTTTCGTCATTTACTTGTAGTTTGCTGTTTATGTCAGCCAAATTTGACGCTATTAATGAATTGTTTTTGTCGTATAAACTTTGAAGATTGTCAATGTTTAGATTGTTTTCTCTGTATGTTGCTTTCAATCTTGTATCAAGTATTTCTATGTTTTCTAAATCAGAAATAATTTTTGATAAATTTTCAGAGGCTTTTTGTGAATCTTTAATTGTTTCTTCATTAGTTCCTTTTTCTTGAAAAAAGTCACGAAGATTTTTTGTCTCAATTTCTAAAGCAGCATTAATTTCGTCAATGCGCGTTTTGACTGTATTGAATTCTTTTTGAATGATTTCAATAACTTCTTTATTTTTTTGCAATTCATCTAAGCTGATGATTGTAGATACAATCTCTTGTATTCTTATATCGACATCATTTAAGTTCTCAACAGGTTCGTAATTTTGAGATATTCTTTTTAAATCATCAAGTAATAATTTATAATTCTTTTTACTATTCTCGATTGAGTTTAATTCTTGCTTTAAAGTTTTAATGTTTGTAGTTATTGCTTTATATCTCTCGTCATTAATAGAATCAATAATCTTTTTTACTGTTTCTTTTTCTTTTGTTTTTTCCTTTTTGTCTTTAGCGTTTTTTATTAGTTTATTTAGTAAACTTATATTTTCATCTGTAGGCTTCCCCTTTTTAGGACACCTTAAAATTCGATAAATAGTTGTTATTTAGTTCAGGTTTGATGAAGAATTTAAATTCTTCATCAAACCTGGGCATATATTCTTTGGGTGATTTATTCCCTAAGGATTTATGAGGATGATTAAAGTTGTAATCCTCTCTCCAGTTATCGCTTATCTTTTGAAGTTGATAGATGTCATTAAAGTAATAGGCATCTAAGATATCTTCTCTAAAGAAGCGGTTAAAGCGTTCAATATATCCGTTCTGCATTGGTTTACCGGGTTGGGTATACTTGATTTCAATAAAGTTTTTCTCACACCATTTTGTAAATGTTTTCAAGATAAACTCTGGGCCGTTATCACACCGTATATATCTTGGCGTTCCCAACTCTTCTTTAAGGTTGTTCAATGTCTCTACTACTGCTCTGGCAGGATAAGAAAGCCCAGTATCAATAGCAAGAGCTTCTCTGTTGCAGTCATCAATTACATTGAATATCCTAAGTTTTCTGCCATCGGTAAGTGCATCACTCATAAAATCCATACTCCAACACTCATTGAGTACAGCAGGTGTTTCTAAAGGTTGTTTTACGCGTTTTACTAAACGCTTCTTATGTTTACGCCTAAGACTGAGATTCATCTCCCGATAAACTCGTAATACACGCTTTCTGTTCCATATCAGACCTTCACGACGGATCTTGTAATAGTATTCATCAAAACCTCGAGTTGGATAGGCTTCGGCTAGTTCAGTTAATTTATCAATGACTTCGCTATCGTCCTTTTTACTACGGTAGTACCACATTGACCTGGCAAGCCCTACAACATTACAGGCCCGTACAACCGGTACTATAAATTCCTTGATGAGATACTTGACCCGAACTCTTTTGTCGGAAGGCCTTAGAACTTTTTTGACAGTACGTCCTTGAGCATTTTGTTGTCCAGGCTCACATCGGCATACATCTGCTTGAGCCTCGCATTTTCCTGCTCGAGCTCTTTTAGGCGCTTGAGCTGCTCTTGCTCCATACCCCCATACTTCTTGCGCCAGTAATAAAAGGTACTCTTGTCAATACCTAATTCTCTGGATAGATCGCCTACAGATCTTCCCTGTTCATTCTCTTTAAGAGCTTTAATTATTTGGCTCTCGCTAAACTTGCTGTTTTTCATTGTGACAGTCTGAATTTAAAATTAGTAAATTCGAATTAACATCTGTCCTATTTTTAGGGAAGCCTACAATTTATAATTTCGCTATCGATCTTAAATCCGACATATTTTCCATCATCATGCTCAATTCCGATTTCCATATTTTAATTTTTAATTACATCAAAACTTCTCAAATATAACAAAACCAAATCATTACTATTTACGGAAAACCATAATCAGATAGAAAAACCTCTAGAATAACTAAAAACTACTCAAAAATGGTAAAAAACAAAGAGAAAAAATAGAAGCGTCAACCTGAACTTAATTCAGGTTGTTGTGGGACTGGATCGCGCGTATGATGAAATTCCGAAACAAGTTCAGAATGAAATAACTAAAAAAATAAGAGAGTAACAAGAGAATAGAGAAGCGCCAAGCTAAACTTGATTCAGGTTCTCAAAAGTACGCTGATATTATGCGATCTTAAAATGAGTTCAGAATGACGTATAAAATAAGTGAGTTTTAATTTACCAGCCCCCAGAAGCGCCGCCGCCTCCAAAGCCACCACCGCCGAAGCCGCCGCCAAAACCACCACCGCCGCCAAAACCGCCGCCTCCACCGGAGCCACCGCCAAAACCGCCACGGCCCAGGCTGCTCAGGATGATCGCGTCAAGCAGGCCGCCGCCACGGCGTCTGCCACCATTGCGGCCATTGCCACCGCCGCCCCGGTTAAGGACAAACATGATGATGATTACAAAAATGATAAAAGGGGCAAAGCGTCTGATGAGATTAAGTATGCCGGGAGCTTCCTGTTTGCGTTCGCCTTTGTAGGTGCCCAGCAACATTTCGGCGAGCGCATCTGTACCGGAGTTTAGACCAGCGTAGTAGTTGCCATTTTTAAACTCGGGGATCATAATGCGGTTAATGACCTGCTCTGCCATACGGTCTGTGATCACGGTTTCAATACCATATCCGGTATTGATATCTACCATACGATCATCCTTGGCAAGTAATATTAAGATCCCATTGTCTTCTTTTGCCTGACCAATGCCCCATTGTTGTCCCCATTTTGCACCTAGCATACTGATATCCTCACCATTTGTGGAGCTGATAACCGCAACAACCATCTGCGTTGAGGTGGTGTCGCTGTATTTAACTAATTTGGTTTCCAGGTTCGCTTTCTCAGAAGCATTTAGCAGGCCGGTATAATCGTATACGCTGGTCTGTAGCTCTGGTTTAGCGGGTATTTCAAACTGCGCATTTACGCTGATACTGACAAAAAATGTCAGGAAAAGGGCAAAAATCAGCTTAAAAGAGGGGTTTTTTAGGTGTTTCAAGAAACGGATATTTCGTCGGAAAGTTCATTTTTATCATCAGTATTCCATGGGAAAAAAGTGCGTAGCTGCTCGCCTGCACTTGTAATCCCATCAATTAGACCTTGTTTGAACTTGCCTTGTTTAAAATGCGATTGCATTAATTCTTTAGTAGATTCCCAGAAGTTGGCCGGGACTTTCTCGTTGATGCCACGGTCACCACAAATGGCGAACTTGCGATCTTCAATGGCCACATAAAAGAGAACGCCATTTTCGGCCTTGGTATTGTCCATTTTGAGTTCTTGGAAAAGGACTTTGGCACGTTTGAACGCATCCCCTTTAAACTTACGTTCCAGGTGCACGCGTATTTCGCCGGAAGTACGCAATTCTGCCTGGCGGATGGCTTCCACTACCGCTTCTTCTTCATTTTTAGTCAAAAAGTCCTCTACAGTGGCTTCCATAAGATTTAGCTGTTGCTCGTTCCAAAATCAACTTTAGGGGCAGAACTTGCGCCTTCATCAGCCTTAAAGTAACCCTTGTCGTCAAAGCCTAAAAATCCTGCCGCAACGGTGTTTGGGAATTTTTTGATATACGTATTGTAGGATTGTACCTCGCCATTAAAGCGGTTACGCTCCACATTGATACGGTTTTCGGTACGTTCCAGTTCATTGATGAGTTCCTTGAAATTTTCATTGGCCTTAAGTTCCGGATAACGCTCTACGGTAACCATCAATCTGGAAAGGGCAGAGGAAACCCCGCTTTGTGCCTGCTGAAACTCGGCCAGTTGTTCTGGTGAAATATTTGTGGGATCTACCTGTACGGAAGTCGCTTTTGCACGTGCTTCGATCACCTGGGTAAGGGTTTCTTGCTCAAACTGGGCATAGCCTTTTGCGGTGCTCACAATGTTGGGGATCAGGTCAGAACGGCGCTGGTATGAGCTTTCCACATTGGCCCACTGGCTGGTGGCGCTCTGGTCAAGTTCTACCATTGTGTTGTTCATTCCGGCGATCCAAAAACCGAGGACAACAAGAATTCCTACGATTACGAGTATGGGTATAAGTGATTTTTTCATTGGTTTAGCGTGTTTTTTGTGCTTTATAGGTCATTTATTGATTGACAAAGTTACAGTTTTGGAATGAAATTATTGAGGCTTGTGGAAATTGGTTGAATCAAGGGAATTGTTGATTTGAAAACTAATAAAATTATCAAGGAACAGGTTTTTTTTTGAACAAAAAGCGTGTCTAACCACCCCAAACCGCTGGCGGTTTTTCCCCTCCTTTAAAAAAGGAGGGGAGCTTTTTAGTTTTCTTTGAAAACAGTTGGTCTTAAGTTAACAGGTGAAAGCTGTTTTGCGTTTATTGTTTGTGATCATTCTAGGAATATTAGGCCATTCAGATCAGAATATAAGATTTAGTATTCAAAACAGTCTACATTTTACATTTCACAAAATGCACTCATTTGTCCTAAGTCCCAAACGCAACCGTCTTAAATTTTCAGCAGATACCTCCCGTCACACCACGAATATCAAACCATTCAAAATTTAAAATTTAGCATTCAAAACAGTCTGCTTCATGCATTTTAAAAAATATGGTCATTTGTCCTATGTCTCATAGCAAAGCGATCCTAAGTCTAGCATAAAATTCACAAACTCTCTTTTAATGCTACGAGTTGGGCTTTTATATTTTCCAGCTTACGTATCATATCAAACTTGGTGAGCGTTTCCTTTTTACTTTCCTTTAGGTGGGTTTTTGCTCCTTCCAGGGTAAAGCCGCGTTCTTTTACCAGATGGAAAATGAGTTCGAGGTTTTTAACATCTTCTGGGGTGAATTTCCTGTTTCCCTTGGCGTTTTTTTTAGGTTTGAGCACATCAAACTCTTTTTCCCAAAATCGAATCAGGGAAGTATTTACCGCAAAGGCTTCGGCAACCTCGCCGATACTGTAATATAATTTTTCAGGAAGTTCTACGTGCATTAATCCAGGGATTGATTTTCCATCTGAGCACGTTTAAGGATCACGTTGAACTCTTCTGGTGTTAAATTACCGTAGTAAAAATTGATAGGGTTGATGCGCTCGCCATCTTTATAAATTTCATAATGAACGTGTGGTCCTTCAGAGCGGCCGGTACTGCCCACAAAACCTATAAGGTCGCCACGGTTCACTTTTTGACCCCGCCGCACGTTAAATTTGTACATGTGCCCATAAAGGCTTGTATAGCCATAGCCATGATCAATGCGCACGTGATTTCCGTAACCGGAAGAATTGTCATCTGCCCGGGTCACGGTACCATTGCCCGTGGCATAAATAGGCGTTCCGCGCGGTGCGCTGAAATCCATCCCCCAGTGCATTTTTCGCTCTTTCGTGAACGGGTCTGTACGTAGTCCGTAACCGGAGGCTACACGCTTAAGGTCTTTGTTCGCCACGGGCTGAATGGCAGGTATGGCCACCAGTAATTTTTCTTTCTCCGTGGCCAGTAAGGCGATCTCGTCAAGCGATTTGCTTTGTACCACCAGTTCTTTGGTAAGGATATCCAGGCGCCTGTTGCTTTCTACGATCATTTCTGAATTGTCATATCCTTCAAGGTCTTTATAGCGGTTCACCCCGCCAAAACCTGCTTTGCGCTGTGCCTGTGGTATGGGGTTCGCTTCAAAATATACCCGGTAAATGTTGTTGTCCCTGTCTTCAATATCAGCAAGTACGGTCTCTACCTGATCCATTTTCTTATCAAGCACGTCATATTGAATTTTGGTATTCTGAAGTTCCCTTTGGAGCGCTTTTTCCCGCGGTGTGACCAGATAGGGAATATTTAAGTAGACGACCAGCAGGATAAAACCCGCCAGAAAAGCACCTACAATAAAAAGAACGGTAATGCCAAACTTTTTACGTTTTCGATTTCCAATCTTTTTATAGGAGAGGGTCTCCTCGTCATAATAATATTTAACCTTAGCCATTGTTTAAATTATGCTATTTTTGTTTAAGTTTTGTACGGCGCCGGCTGGTATTATGAGGCAGCCTGCAAATATAAAAAATACTTTAGAATACCAATTAAGGTCACGGAAATAGACCCCAATTGTTTAAAAAACACACATGAAATCCCAAAAAATACGCGAGACGTTCCTTCAATTTTTCAACTCCAAAAATCACGCCATTGTTCCATCAGCGCCCATGGTGATCAAGAACGATCCTACCCTGATGTTTACCAATGCAGGAATGAACCAATTTAAGGAATTTTTTCTAGGTAACGGCACACCAAAGAACAACCGCGTCACCGATACCCAAAAATGCCTGCGCGTTAGCGGAAAACACAACGACCTGGAAGAAGTGGGAAAGGATACCTACCACCATACCATGTTTGAAATGCTTGGGAACTGGAGTTTTGGTGATTATTTTAAGACCGAAGCGATCGACTGGGCGTGGGAACTGCTTACCGAAGTCTATAAGGTTGACAAATCAAAATTGTACGTAACCATTTTTGAGGGCGACAGCAGTGAAAAACTGGAACGCGATACCGAAGCTTTTGACCTTTGGAAAAAACACCTGCCAGAAAACCGAATCCTCAACGGTAATAAAAAGGATAATTTCTGGGAAATGGGCGATCAGGGCCCTTGTGGACCTTGTTCAGAAATTCATGTGGATTTGCGTTCTGAGGCCGAAAAAGCGGAAATACCCGGTGCCCAACTCGTAAATGCAGACCATCCCCAGGTTGTTGAAATCTGGAATCTTGTTTTTGTACAGTACAACCGCAAAGCTGATGGTTCACTGGAAAATCTTCCCGCAAAACACGTAGATACGGGAATGGGTTTTGAGCGTTTGTGTATGCTCCTACAGGACAAAAAATCCAATTATGATACGGATGTTTTTACCCCAATTATCAGGGAAATTGAAACCATTACCAATACAAAATACGGCCAAAATAAAGATCAGGACATAGCCATAAGGGTAATTGCAGACCATGTGCGCGCCGTGGCGTTTTCTATTGCAGATGGCCAGCTGCCCAGCAATACCGGCGCCGGTTATGTGATACGTCGGATTTTGCGCAGGGCGATTCGGTATGGCTTTACCTTTTTAAGCATAAAAGAACCTTTTATTTATAAGTTGGTACAGGTGCTGAGCGATGAGATGGGCCAGGCTTTTCCAGAACTTAAAAAACAGCAAAATTTAATCTATAACGTGATCAGGGAAGAAGAGCAAAGTTTCTTGCGTACCTTAGATCAGGGACTGGTTTTGCTGGATACGATAATCGCTGAAGCGGAAGACAAAGAAGTTTCCGGTGGCAAAGCTTTTGAACTGTACGATACCTATGGTTTTCCCATAGATCTAACCGCACTGATCCTGAGCGAAAGAGGATATGCGCTTGATGAGCAGGGCTTTCAAACCGAACTGCAAAAGCAAAAAGAACGCTCCCGCGCTGCCACAAAAGTGGAAACGGGCGACTGGATTTATGTTAGCCTAAATGAAGAGTCCTTTGTAGGCTATGATACACTTGAAAGTCCTACTCGAATTACCCGCTACCGGCAAGTGACCAGTAAAAAACTGGGCGAACATTACCAGTTGGTTTTCAGCATTACCCCTTTCTATCCTGAAGGTGGTGGCCAGGTGGGCGACAAAGGCTATCTGGAGGCCGATAACGGGGATGTGATCTACATTACGGATACCAAAAAAGAAAATAACCTGATCGTACATTTCACCGAAAACCTGCCTAAAGATGTGGAAGGTACATTTAAGGCTGTGGTAGATGCAAAGCAGCGCAAGCGCAGTGCCTCAAACCATTCTGCCACGCATTTGCTACATCAGGCACTGCGTGCTATTTTAGGGAAACACGTAGAACAGAAAGGTTCTATGGTACACAGTGGGTACCTTCGTTTTGACTTTTCACATTTTGCAAAACTTACGCAGGAAGAAATTGTAGCAGTAGAGCATTTTGTCAATGCGCGTATTCAGGAGCAACTTGCGCTTGAAGAGCAGCGCGCTATTCCTTATGAACAGGCGTTAGGAGAAGGTGCGATCGCATTGTTTGGTGAAAAATACGGGGATGCGGTGCGTACGATACGTTTTGGAAAATCCATGGAACTTTGTGGCGGTACGCACGTAAACAATACAGCTGATATCTGGCACTTTAAAATCACTTCAGAAAGTGCGGTAGCTTCCGGCATACGCCGTATCGAGGCTATTACGGGTGATGCGGTGATGCACTATTTTGCCGAGCAGGATATGCAGTTGGCACAGATCAGCGCACTTCTCAATAACGCACAAGAACCGGTAAAAGCGATAAATAATTTACAAGAGGAAAACAACGCCCTCAAGAAGCAAATGGAAAGTTTGCTACAGGAAAAATCAGGTAACCTGAAAAAGGAACTTTTGACCAAAATAGAGTCAAAAACCGATGCTTCTGGCATAAAAATCAACTTTTTAGCCCAGGAAATAGACCTGGATGCGAACGGTATGAAAGACCTGGCCTATCAAATAGGCAATGAGGTCGAGAATCTTTTTGTGCTATTGGCTTCCCGTTATGAAGGTAAAGCTTTGCTGAGCTGTTATATTGATAAAGATTTGGCCAAAGCCAAAAACCTGAATGCGGGATCCATCGTGCGCGAACTGGGGAAATACATTCAGGGAGGTGGCGGCGGACAACCGTTTTTTGCAACGGCCGGCGGTAAAAATCCTGATGGGATTCCACAGGTATTGCAGGAGGTGGAAACATATGTTTCTTAAGATATGAGGTGATGTGGTAAATGAAAAGTCAATAGGCAAACTAGAAATTTTAATCTGCAAGGTGTCGTAGACGTAAGGAAACCTCCTTGTAGGTTTATGTAGGGAAGGAATGAAGTCTGAAATGTAAAAAGATGTGCAATACCTTCTTTATTATATTCTAATAGCTAAGGACTATTCTTTTTGCCTATTTTCGAATTTAAATATGGAGATTTTTTGAGAATGAACAGACATGGCTGAAGCGGTTTTCTTCCGAAAAATTAATCTTGTTATTCAACGATTCGATATACATTTTACTTAATACAATTTTTACTTCCCAATAATCACCGTTTTACTTCAATAATCTCCAGGTTGTCAATTTTACTTCCGTCAATGGTAAAGCGCAGCATGGTTCTCACTTTGTGAAAGCCATGTTTGCCTATGGCGCCCGGGTTCATGTGCAACAGCTTTCTTTTTTTGTCTGGCATTACTTTTAAGATATGGGAATGCCCACAGATAAATAATTTTGGTGGGTTGGTGTTTATTTCTTCACGCACTGCAGGTGAGTACCGCCCGGGATAACCACCTATGTGTGTGATCCATACGTCAACGTCTTCGCAGAAAAAGCGGTTGTTGAGTGGGAATTCACTACGTATTTCGGTGGCGTCTATATTTCCATAAACGGCGCGGAGTGGGGCTATTTTTTTTAAAGCATCTGTAACATCAAGGGAACCCACATCGCCGGCATGCCATACTTCATCTGCCCACGCTGCGTGTTTTAAAATGTGCTCATCTATATAGCTGTGGGTATCGCTGAGCAAAAGTATTTTTTTCATATACATTCTATAAGCATGCGCATAATCTCCCTAAACCATGGGAAATTACCGCTATTTCTGTGCAAAGATGTACCTTTGCGCACTTAATTACAAACGGGGTACATGTTGCGTTATTTTATTGAAATCGCCTACGATGGGACGCCCTACCACGGCTGGCAGCGACAGCCCAATGCGGTAACCGTACAGGAAAACCTGGAGACGGCTTTGAGCACCTTATTGCGCAGGGAAATTGCGCTCACTGGAGCGGGGAGAACAGATGCCGGTGTACATGCACGACAGTTATTTGCTCATTTTGACCTGAAGGAATCCATTGATACGAGCCAACTCCAATTTAGGCTGAACCGCTTTTTGCCAAAAGAAATTGCGGTACTTGCGATTTATGAAGTGCAGGAAGATGCTCATGCGCGATTTGACGCCACGGGAAGGAGTTATGAATATCTAATCACTACCGCAAAAGATCCTTTTCAGATCAACAGATCGTACCTCGTAGAACAACCGCTTGATTATACAATGATGAACGAAGGTGCAAAATTATTGCTGGGCCGCAAGGATTTTAAATGTTTCAGCCGTTCAAAAACTGAAGTTAAGACGTATTTTTGTGATATTCAGCATGCGCTTTGGGAAAATCAGGGAAATATGCTTGTTTTTACCATTACCGCAGATCGTTTTTTACGCAATATGGTACGGGCAATAGTAGGCACGCTTATGGAAATAGGCCAGGATAAAATGACTCTTGAGGAGTTGCAGTCCATAATTTTAAGTCAGGATAGAAATCAGGCAGGGCCTTCAGCGCCAGCGCACGGTTTGTATCTTACACAGGTAACATACCCCCAATCAATTTTTAGGTAATGGCAGAGAGTTCAAAAGGGAATGCATTTGATTTTAAGCTTTTTAAACGTCTTATGACCTTTACAAAGCCCTACCGGTTAAGGCTCTATTTTGTGGCCGTGGCCGCAATATTGATATCCCTTTTTGCCGTACTGCGGCCCATCTATCTTGAACTTGCAATAGATGAAGGTATCACCCCTAAGGATTTTGATTCCCTGATCTATTATCTATGGCTCATGCTGGCGGTATTGCTGGGAGAGTCGCTTTTTCAACTCCTTTTTATATATTTTGCAACCTGGCTGGGGCAAACAGTCGTTAAGGATATCCGCGTAAAACTCTTTGGGCATATGTTGGAGTTTAAAATGCAGTACTATGACAAATCTTCGGTTGGAAGGTTGGTCACGCGCGCGGTGAGTGATATTGAGACGATCTCAAGTATATTCAGCGAAGGGCTCTTTATGATCATAAGCGACCTGCTGAAAATGGGCTTTATCATTGGGGTAATGTTATTTAAGAGTTGGCAGCTATCGCTTATCGTCTTTGCCATACTTCCATTTATTATGTACGCTACACGCATATTTCAACGAGCGATGAAATCTGCTTTTGAAGATGTTCGAACCCAGGTGGCCAATTTAAATTCCTTTGTTCAGGAGCGCGTTACGGGTATGAAGATCGTACAGATCTTTTCACGGGAAAAAGTAGAGCGCGAGAAATTTGGGGATATCAACAAAAAGCACATGAAAGCGTGGAACAAGACGGTGTGGTACAACAGTATTTTCTTCCCCGTAGCAGAAATGGCCACTTCCATAACCATAGGTTTATTGGTTTGGTACGGGGGCTTAAAGGCTGTGCAAAGTGATGTGTACACCATAGGACTGGTCACGGCTTTCATCCAGTTTGCCCAAATGCTTTTTACACCGCTAAGGCAGATCGCAGATAAATTCAATACGTTGCAGATGGGAATGGTAGCGGCCAACAGGGTTTTTGGTATTCTGGATACCGATTCCAAAATTGAAGATAAGGGTACCAAAGAGCTTTCTGCCCTTGAAGGGGCGATACGTTTTGAAAAAGTCCGTTTCAGTTATATTGAAGGGGAAGAAATCCTGCGCGGTATTGATCTGGAGGTTCAGGCGGGGGAAACGGTTGCAATCGTAGGAGCCACGGGCGCAGGAAAAAGCACTATTATAAATCTCCTGGGCAGGTTTTATGAGATAGACAGCGGTACTATCCGCGTAGACGGCATTGATGTAAAAGACATTAAAATCAGTTCGCTACGTAAGGAGATCGCAGTCGTTTTACAGGATGTTTTCCTATTTGCAGATTCCATTTTAAACAATATCACACTCAATAATCCTGATATTTCTGAAGCAGAGGTAGCGGCCGCGGCAGAAGCTATAGGGGTGGACCATTTTATAAAATCGCTCCCTAACGGCTATCACTACAATGTAAAAGAACGTGGTGCGATGCTTTCCAGTGGGCAGCGACAACTTATTGCCTTTCTCAGGGCGTATGTGAGCAATCCCAGTATCCTGGTGCTTGACGAGGCTACTTCTTCCGTAGATTCCAATAGCGAGCAACTTATACAGAATGCCATTGATAAAATCACAAAAGGCCGTACCAGTATTGTCATTGCTCACCGACTGGCAACGATCAAAAAAGCTGATAAGATCATTGTCATGGACAAAGGACTGATCGTAGAGATGGGAACCCATAAAGAACTCCTCAAGAAAGAGGATGGTTTTTACCGAAACCTATACGAAGTGCAGTTCATGCAGGAAGAAGCGGTTTGAAAAAAAGAACTTAGCTAAGATCTGTGCGTAACATTTCGATAAGCTCTTCATTGTTTTTAAACAAGGCAAAATCCCCGTCCTTTAAGTAACTAATCTGTCCTGTTTCTTCACTTACCACGAGGGCTACGGCATCCGTTTTTTCGGTAATGCCCACAGCCGCACGGTGGCGAAGACCAAAACGCAAAGGTATATTCCGTTCATTGGAAACGGGAAGAATGGCGCGGGTAGCGGTGATATTGTTGTCTTCAATAATTGCGGCCCCGTCGTGCAAGGTTGAATTTTTATAAAATATACTTTCCAGGATAGGTTTATTGACCTCTATCATCATCGTATCCCCGGTGTTTTTGACAAATTCCAGATTGGTATTACGCTGTATGACAATAAGTGCACCTGTTTTAGTAAGCGCCATACTTTCACAAGCACGTATGATCTCCTCCACTTTGGTCATGGTGACCTCGTCGTCCTGCAAAAATTTAATATGTTTTAAGAAACCACTCCTCCTGTCTAGTTTAGTAGAACCAATAAGCAAGAGAAATTTCCGTATTTCCTGCTGAAAGACCACGATCAGGGCAAACATACCCGCACCGATAAACTGACCGAGAATGCTGCTCAGCATTTCCATTTGCAGTAATTGCGTGATTTTCCAGATCACCCAGATGATACAGATCCCGAAAAAGATATTTATCGCAACCGTGCCCTTGACAAGTTTATAAAGATAATAAAGCAGACAGGCCACCAGAATAATATCAATGATGTCAAGAATTCTGAAATTTTCGAGTAGGTTCAATTAAGATATGGTTTCTGTAAAAATAAGGGAAAATTTTCAGTGCTGAGGTATACGTGCCTCGTAAGCTTAAAATATTAGTTCAAATACTAAATAATTTTAATCGAATGAGAACTCTTTCATAAGGATAAACATTGCATTAAATGATAATAAACTATAAAAATAGTTTTACAACTTTATTTTTAGTTATATATTTGTTTGGCATTTTAATAGTTTGAGAATTAAACGGATTTAAGAATGAAAAGTATCTATATGGTTTTTGCTATTTTCTGCACACCTTTACTTTATGCTCAGGATGACGTTAAAATGCACATAAGCACAAAAGTGAACGATCAAAATATGCAGCAGATAATGGATTTTGAAGGGATTAATCTTACCCAGTTTAATTTTGAAAATAAAAATTTGCAAAATGCATTTTATGCGTTGAACATAAAAGAGTTTAAGGATGGAAATCTAATTGAGACCTACCGTCTTTTTGATGGTAGTGAAAGTCCTATTTTTCAATTAGATTCTTCCATTGCTTCTTTCAATATCATAACAAAAATTAGCGATGGTGAATTCAGTATAGGTTTACGTACATCTCGTTTTGCATCTAAAAAATTGACTTTTCCACTATATGAGGATACATCAAGATACGCGTTGAAAGATTTTACATTAAATAGTAATACCCTTCATGTTTCCTTGACTAAGCCGATTCATCTTCTCGCTATCATCACACCAAAAATGAATCCGGATGGATCAGGTTCTTATTGCGAAGTTGCACAGTCTGGGGTTACTCCTGAACTATTGGGCAAAGAATTTGACATTCCCCATTATTTTCTGGTAGAAATGCAATTTTATACAAACAAAGGGGCAAATTCAAAACCACAATAATTTACACTATGGAAAAATTAACCAATAAAGAAGAAGAAGTCATGCATGCCCTCTGGCGGCTGGAAAAGGCTTTTGTAAAAGAAGTACAGGCAGAACTTTCTGGCCAGGACCTGCACTACAACACGGTGTCAACCATGATACGCAACCTGGAAGAAAAAGGCTATGTGGGCTATAAGGCCTATGGGAAAACGCATCAGTACTATCCGCTGGTTTCCAGGGATGTCTATGGGAAAAAATTCATGAACGATGCTACACAGAAGTTTTTTAACAGTAGTTATAAAAATATGGTTTCCTTTTTTGCCAAGGAGGAAAAAATATCAGCAGATGAACTTCGGGAAATTCTGGATATGATCGAAAAAAACAACAAATAGTATGGAAATCCTTCTTTACTTATTAAAAAGCAGCCTGGTTTTGATGCTTTTTTTGGCCTGTTATCGGTTTTTGCTTTCCAGGGACACTTTTTATGCTTTTAACCGGCATTTTCTTGGAGTAGGTTTGATAAGTTCTTTTGTGGTCCCCGGTATCATTTTTACTCGTGAGGTGCTGGTCGCAGCGCCAGATCTATCGCAATTTACCACAGTTGCAATCGCCGGTGAGGAAGTAATGCCCACTGCAGCAGCCTTTAATTTTGATCTTTGGCAGATTGGGCTCCTCATTTATTTAGTGGGTGCGCTATCTTTTTCAACGTATTTCTTATACCAGTTGGTTCACTTGTATTTATACCTCAACAAACAGGATTTTTATGCAGAAAACGGACTATTATACATCAAAATTGCTGGTATCTCTGCTCCTTTTTCGTTCCTGAACTATATCGTATATGACCCACAGGCGCATAACGGAGAAGAGCTTAAAATGATATTAGAGCATGAACAGGCCCACGCAAAACAACGGCATAGTATCGATGTATTGTTGGGACGATTGTGTTGTGCCCTACTTTGGTTCAATCCATTGTGCTGGCTTTATTTTCGGTGCATCGAAGAAAATCTTGAATATCTGGCAGATGCTTCGGTACAGGCAGACAAATATACATCCAGATCGTATCAGATGGCTATTCTCAATACAGCCACAGGTAGCAGCGTACCACCCTTTGCCCAAACTTTTTATAAATCATTCATCAAAAAACGAATCATTATGCTAAACACAGTTCAATCCAAAAGCAGCAACCGACTCAAAGCCCTGGCATTGCTGCCATTTCTGGCAATATTTTTATGGAGTTTTAATGTGAAGGAAGAGTTGCACTTCATTTCGAATAGTGATAGGGAAACTTCCAAAACCAGTTATCCTGTTTTTACACTAACCCAGAATTCCACACCAGATGAAATAAATGAAATCACTGCTTATTTCAGAAAGAACATAGAAGCTTTGAATATTGAAATTACGGTTGAAAAAAGAGATACTAAACAAAATATCTTAATGTTTGATTTCAAGACGAAATTTGCAAGAGGAAATGAATTTCAAAAGCGGTTTACACGTGCTTCAGAAGGTCCTTTTAACCCTTATAAAATACAGTATTTGGGAACTGGTAAATTGATGATCAGTGAAATGGGAAAAGATGGCCAGGACTTTCTCATTACCCGAACTAAAATGCAAATGGCAAAGCATGGGGAACACAATAATTTCGGCGAAAAATCAACTTCGAAAACCCTAAAGTTTAAGGATAAAGCCTTCCGCCTGGAAATAAGCCCAAAGACCACAGAGACGGAGATGCAGGGCCTGGCTGTCCAACTTAAGGAACAATTTAATGTACAGTTTAAATACAGCCAACTTACCTACGATGCTTCTGGTTTGATTACAGCCATCAATCTGGAAATGAAAGACCTTCGCAATAAAAACGTTAGTAAACTCAATCTTAAGAATGAGGAGGGGCTGGGAAGTATAATCATGTTCAGGAGTGAGGAAGGTACGCTGGGTTTTACGACCGGTTCTACATCGAGTTCCACTACTACTAATTCCATGACCAGCAACACTATTTCTGGAACAGGTTCCATAACCGAACAAAGCAACTCTGAAAGTGGAAAAATGCAAGCGCTCCTTGCGCAAGAGCGCGCTTTAGAAGCACAGGCAGCCGCTCTTGAGGTGCAACGTGAAGCAATTGAACAACAACGTGTTCATATGGAAAAGCAACGCGCCATGCTGGAAATTAAAAGAAAGGAAATGGAGGATAGGGCAGAAGTGCTAATCGGCCAGAAAGATTCTGTAGCTAATGAGGGTGCTCTTCATTCGGTTCCAACTGTAGGGAATCAATCAGCCACTCAAAAATTACCAGAGAATGTGCTTTATTTCGTAAATGGGAAAGAAATAACCCAGGAAGAAATGAACCTTATAGATCCTAATACTATTGAATCTGTCAATGTTGTAAAGGATAGTGAAGAATTGAAAAAATACGGCGACAAAGCAAAAAATGGCGTGATTGAAGTGACACTCAAAAAGGGAGAGAACAACTAGACGTAAGTATTAATTACCATATAAAAACGGCCGAAATCTTCGGCCGTTTCCTTATTTTTAAAGTAATTATCATCTTTATTCAACCTAACCTATGAAAAAGAAATTCTTTAAGTCCCTTGCCAAGCTGAATAAAAAAATCCTGCCCAGTTACACCAAGCAGGATCTAGATCTTACCAAAGCTTCCAAAATACAGTTGGCCGTTTTTGGTTTTAGGTTATGGGTAACCAAGAACGCACTTGATTAGTTTCAGTAGGTTAGTAGTGTACGCAACGGTACATTACGCAATTTCTTGCGACCATTGAGATTTTCCAGTTCCAGTAAAAAATTAAACTCTAAAATCTCCCCGCCACACTTTCTTATAAGGTTACATGCAGCCATCGCAGTGCCGCCGGTAGCCAGCACATCATCGTGCAAAATCACTTTGTCACCTTTTTTTATGGCGTTCTGTTGCATTTCTAAGGTATCAAGGCCGTATTCCAGTTCGTAGGTTTCTACAATAATCTCGCCTGGCAATTTACCGGGTTTTCTTATAGGTGTAAAGCCCACACCCAGTTCTTGCGCAAGCAACATCCCCAGTAAAAATCCGCGGGATTCTATACCTACCACATGATCTGCACCCAGTTCCCGTAAAGGTTCCGCGAGTTTTTCAATGGCATTTCGTGTTGCCGTATTGCTCTTGAGCAAAGGGCTGATATCTTTGAATAAAATTCCCTGTTTTGGGAAGTTGGGCACGTCTTTTATAAAAGCTTTTAAATCCATATCGAAATATATTATTTTCCCCGAAAACCAAAACCTGCTTTAAGTAAACTTTATCTTTGCCACAAAACATCTACTTATGGGAATTCTTGAAACGCAACTTATTGCCTGTTTATTTGGTTTTACCGCAATTATTATAGGAGCCTTTGGAGCGCATGCCCTTAAGAAAAAATTCACTTCCCAGCAGATGGAATCATTTGAAACTGGTGTGAAATATCAAATGTACCATGCATTGCTGCTTCTGGTGCTGGGTTACAACCTGGGTTTTACCACAAGCATACAAAGAACAATACCTTTACTTATCACCGTAGGGGTCGTGCTTTTTTCATTCAGTATTTATGGGCTATGCCTTGGTGGGGCTTCTGGCAAGAAATGGAAATGGCTGGGGCCGGTTACGCCACTTGGCGGACTGTCACTGGCTGCGGGATGGGGATTGCTGTTCTATGATTTTATAAAGAATATGATCTAAAATCGACGAAAAAAAGACCTAAAAAACCTTTTTCTGAGCTATAAATAAGGCATTTTTACCCGTTTTCACCGAAAATACAACGCTATAAGTACTAAAGGGTAAGTACCCATTTTTGCTGTAGTCTGTTGAACTTTTTAAGTTCTTTCCGTAATAAGGATAAAAATTCCCTACCGTTACTTTCGGCGCGTTCCAGGCGCTCACAGGTATTGAGGAGCTTTTGGGTCACGTGTTCCACTGAAACCGCGTGGCGCATGCGGTCATCCTGAAATAGTTCATTCTCTGCCGCTATGATACTTGGGGCCAGTGCATCAGAATGCATGACCATATCGCCGGTAAAATAAATCGCTTCCTGCTCATTGCCCTTTTCATCAAGTTCAGATAGGTCATACGCCAGGAATCCTGAAATACTGCGCGAAAGCTTCAGTATCTCAAGTGCTTGATTATAAAGACGTTTATTTTTTGGTATCCTATTCATTTGGTATCAAATTTAGTGGATAATTGGTCAGCGTACATTTCGATTCTAAGGTAAAATACTATTTTTGCCTTCGGAAACATAAACTTTTCACTTAATTACTTTTGAATGAACATAGATGCTACAAACTGGAAAATTCTCCAGGCATTACAGAAAAATGCCCGTATCAGCAATGCGGAACTTGGCCGCCAATTTGGGTTAAGTGCACCTGCGGTAGCGGAGCGTATCCGTAAAATGGAAGATGCCGGGGTTTTGCTGGGGTATAAAGCTGAAGTTTCCCATTTTAAAACCGGTCATCAGCTCAAAGCGATCATTACCTTGCGCGCGTTTATGGGAAGGTTAAAACCTTTTCTGGAAAAAGTGACTTCCCTGAGCGAGGTGCTCAATTGTTACCGTATCACCGGTAATGAAAATATTGTAATGGAAGTGGTGCTTTTTGATCAGTTTCACCTGGAGGAATTCATAGACAAATTAATAACCTATGGGGAAACCAAGACGCATATTGTCCTTTCTACCGTGGTGGAAAATGCGCCCATACGTACCCGTGGCGAATCAAGAAAGTAACGTGGAAAGATACCAAAGGCAGAAGCCAATTAGCAACGCCATACTTACAAAACACAAAATCCTAAGGCCTTTGCCCGGGCGGGCACTTTCTGGAATTTCGGGTGAGGTCATTGCGCGGTAATTGGCATACGCGTAAAAAGGTGCGGACAGAAATGAAAGTATGGTCGCAAGGGTGATTAACGTACCCATTTCCGTAGAGAGCCACGCGAGGATGCTAAGGGTTCCTATAATAAGAAGCGCGAGCCAGAGGGTATACATATGTTTGATCTTCGCGCCAGTAAGTAGTTCCGTAGTTTTTGCCATTGCCCGGGGCGAGGCATCCAGCGTGGTAAGTGTAGTGCTGAACATGGTAGTAAAAGCGGCTATCCCTATAATCCAGAATGTCCATGATCCCAGGCTTGACGTGTACATGTCAATTAGTTGTTTGGCAAAACCGGTTCCGCTGGAGCTAAAGGTAGTGCCTGTGTGGTACATCACCAGCGCACCCAGTCCTATAAAGCAAATGCCCACAAGGATCGTCCCGGCATAACCCACATTAAAATCAAATACGGCAGATTTTTCAGTAATCTTTTCTTCTTTGGCCTTTTCCAGTGACCAGAGCGAATGCCAGATTGAAATATCCAATGGTGCGGGCATCCAACCCATAAAAGCGATCAGAAAGGCTATTCCTGCGGTATCTGATGGAATAATCTGGCTTAGTTCAACTGATTTTTCCGTATCAAAAAAAGCAAAGGCCACTGCAGCCAGCGTGCTTACCGTAAGGGTAACCACGATAATTTTCATGACTTTATCCAGTAATTGATACCTGCCCACCATGAGCAATAGTGTACAAATTGCGGTTATCACAGCAGACCAACCCAATATACTCATGGTTGAACCAAAAATATATGATGCCAGCGATGCGGTAACTACGGTAACTGCTGCCTGGATGGTGAACATGCTCAACAGGTTCAATATAAAATAAAACCAGAGTACGCCTTTTCCAAGCTGAAGGTAGGCATCAAGCAGGCTTTTTCCTGTCGCTGCAGCGTAGCGTGGCCCAAACTGAAAAAACGGATATTTTATAAGGTGGATAAGTAGCAATGCCCATATTAGCCCAAATCCATATTGCGCACCCGCAGTTGTGGATTGTACAAGATGGGAAACCCCTATCGCCGCACCGGCAAATAAAAGTCCCGGCCCCAGTTGTTTAAAGGAAAATCTGGTCACGGCTATTTTTTTTGTATGCTATCTGCCAGCAGTCGTCGCGCCCGCAGTAGCCTGACTTTTACATTGTTCATGGGCTCCCGTAAATGACCTGACATTTCTTTATAGCTCATATCTTGAAAATAACGCAGGTCCAGTACTTCCTGATAGGGCGGTTTCAATTGTTTGATAAAATGGGAAAGTTCGTCGTGATGCTGTTTTTTGATCAATGCGTCTTCCGGGGTGGGGCTGTCGTCAATGATACGGTTGAGATTTTCGGCATTCGTACCACTTTCTATATGCCGTTTCCCTTTTTCTTTCCGCAGGCGGTCAATATGTATGTTTTTTGAGATCGCGAGTAACCAGGTGCTGAATTTATGGTTAGGATCGTATTGTCCCAAATGAGAAAATGCCTGTGAAAAGGTCTGTATGGTAATTTCTTCGGAAATATAGTCATCCTTCGTACGCTTAAGCTGAAAGGCATAAACCTGGCTCCAAAAAGTGGTGAGCAGATAGCTAAAAGCAGCCTGCCTGCCCTCAAGGGCATCCTGAATATGTTCTGCTATGTCTGGTTGCTTTTCCAAGGGGTGACTCTGGTGGTGATAGATAGTATAAAGATACTTAATTGTGACAGCACCAAGATGATTTCAAGTACTGGAAACCAATAGATCAAATTCTTTTCTTGAAACCGCTTCATACCGGCATACATTATAAAGCCCACAAACAGGTAGCGCACGAGTAAAATACTTAAGGAAATCCGGCTAAAAACGGGCGAAAATAGCAGGAAAATGACCAATATATACGGTAAAAACTGACTTATATAAAACAAACCCAGGCTTAATTGGTGTCTTTTTTTATAACGATCTGCCACCGAAATATGCCTTCTTTTTTGCAAAAACCAGTCGGTCCAGGTGGTTTTTGGCATAGAAACGCTAAAAGATTGCGTTGTATAAACGCAGGAAACATTAGTAACCGTGGCGGCAGCATTAACAAAAAGATCATCATCACCTGACGGCGCATCATTGTGGGCAGAAAAACCATTTTGCGCATAGAACAAGGTTTTGGTATAGCCCAGGTTTCTGCCCACGCCCATGTATGCATTCTTTCGTTTGGCATAGCCAAAATATTGCATGGCCGTCAACAGCGTTTCAAACCGAATAATTTTATTGAGCAAAGTATTATTTACGGTCGCATAACTTCCATATCCCAGTACAATTTGTTTTCCGGTATCAAAGCCCTGTGCCATTTCCTGCGCCCAGTGGGTGGTACGTGGCCGGCAATCTGCATCCATAAAAAGAAGGTGTTCGTGGCGGGCGGCAGCTATTGCGGTTGATAGTGCCTGTTTTTTTCCGCTTCTAGTATCCGCTTTTGCTTTTGTATGGAGTGCGCGTACGTTTGGGTTGGTTGCGGAAAATGCGTCAATTACGGCAGCGGTTTCATCAGTAGAGCCATCATTGACGAGCAAAATTTCGAATTCGGGATATTTCTGTTTTAGTAGAAATGGAACATTTGCAGCAAGGTTTTGTGCTTCATTTCGGGCACAAACCAGTATAGAAAGTGGAGGTAGCGCTGATTTATGAAATTCTTTAATTTTCGCCTTACGAAAGCAAAAACCACCGAAATACACATAAAAACAGCAATTTATAAAAATAAAGCCCGTACATATGTAAAATACTACGGGCTCCAGTGCTATCACGCTAAAAATATAGGTGTTAATTTTTTGTGTCGCAGGTTCCTATTTCGTCTGGCATTTTACCGCACATCCCACAGGCCTGACCATCTTTATTGAGAAATGGACTCTGGCTCGCGCAGGTACCGGCAAATTTACCGTCTTTTTTGCCCCATATTTTAATGGCAATTCCGGCAAAAGCAAGTCCAAGCAATACGAGTGTGATCAATAACAATTTCATAATATCGAGTTGTTTGTGCAAAGGTACGATCTGGGGTGCAGTAGCCCAAATTATTAAAGATGAATTGGTGCCTGAATGGTTTCCCATTGACTGATTGGTAATATTTTAACTAAAGATTAATAAGGTGCTCTGGAAAATACCTCATTTAAGAGATACATTTGAATTTAACACATAACACAATCCTATGAAAATTCTTAAAACCTTGCCCTATCTTCTTGTAATGCTCTTGGGGATAACCCTTACTTCTTGTAAAGAAGATAAAAAAGAGAATGTAGAAACCACCGAAATGGATCAAAAAGCGGAAGAAGAAGCCGCTGCGGCTCTGGAAACACAGCGCCAGGCAGAACTGGAAGAAAAAGCCAAGGCTAACAGTATTGCGTCAAAAGCCATGGCGAGCAGCGATCTGGATACGCTTGTTACTGCTTTAAAAGCCGCCGGCCTTGATAGCATGATGATGGAAGAAGGTGAATACACCGTATTTGCGCCTACAGATAATGGTTTCAGTAAACTGAAAAAAGGACAGTTGGATGAACTTTTAAAACCAGAAAGTAAAGAAATGCTTACCGGTATCCTGCAATATCACGTGGTTCAGGGTAAAGTGCTGGCAAAAGACCTTACCGATGGCATCAAAGAAAATGGCGGAAAATACACATTCAATACCGTAAATGGTGAGGAACTTACTGCAATGATGGATGGCGATCAAATCGTTATAAAAGATGGAACGAACATTAGGGCACATATTCTACAAGGAAATATTGAAGCATCTAATGGAATCGTACACAAAATTGATAAAGTGCTTTTGACTAAAGGATAATAGTGAAATTGCACAACGATAAAACCGCCTAAAAGAGCTAATAATCAGCTTTTTTAGGCGGTTTTTTTGTGTTTTAAAGCTATACCCTAGCGAACGACCGTATAAACTGTGCGAGCGGGCGTGCGTGATTGTACGCGAGACAATCCGCTAAGCAATCGAGCAGGGAGTTTCGGTTCAAGAACAAATTAAGCATTGTTTTTAAATATTGTTGGCATTTGTTATCCTAGATTAAATATTGGCTTTTAGCCTTCTTTATAATATCTCCCATTTTACTATGATCAATGACAACGAAAACAGAGGAGGATCCGAAACTTGAATACCCAAAATTTCTCTCTGTTGGAAAGATGATTATTTTTTTCTCTATGACAGCAAAATAAAGGGGAGGAGCGATAAATAATATTCTGCCAATTTTACCTACATTTTTCCAGTTTACATCTTTTTGAGCTCCATTTTCTTCAAATATAATTCTGTTGTGATTTACTTTGACGCTTTTAATTTTGTCGAAGAAAATTATGTTTAAGACCATTAATAACAATCCGATCCCCCCAAAAATTATAAGATTATTCCAGTCAGTAATTCGGTCCGGATTGTAAAATTTCAAGATACTTAAGCAAAGTAAGACCATTCCAATCGCAAGGAAAAAATATCTCCAGAATAGGACTTGCATTTTATTACTTTCTGTCATTCATTGTTTTCTTTAATTAGTGTCAACGTAGGGGTATGAATAAATTTTATGAAATGCCAGTGGAATAAAATTTTTACCGAAGCCACTACGTAATTGAAATTGAAAAGTTTCTTTTATTCAATGATATTTACTTCTGGCTGCAGTAGAATGCCAAATTCCTTTTGTACCGCTTGTTGAACCTCAAGGGCAACCTTCCATACCTCATCACCGGTCGCGCCGCCATGATTTACAAGAACCAAAGCCTGACGATCATGTACACCGGCCTGACCAAAGCGTTTTCCTTTAAATCCTGCCCGTTCTATAAGCCAGCCAGCGGGGATTTTTACCAGATCATCGCCCATCTCGTAAAAAGGAGCATCCGGATGATTTTTTTGAATGGTCCCGAGATAGTTGCGGGCAACCACGGGATTTTTAAAGAAACTACCGCTGTTGCCTATTTTTTTAGGATCGGGTAGTTTTTGTTGTCTGATATAAATCACGGCATTGGCGATATCTACAAGTGTAGGTTCATCAATACCAAGTGCATCAAGCGTTTGCTGAATAGCGCCATACGAAGTCCTGAGCTCGTGGTCGCGTTTGGTCAGTTTAAAAAGTACCGAGGTAATGATGTACCTTCCCTTATCTTCGTTTTTAAAGATAGAATCCCGATACCCGAAGTTACAGGCAGCTTTTGAAAGTGTTCGGGTTTCGAGCGTAGTCCTGTCTACCACCTCGCAGCTTTCAAAACTATCCTTAAGTTCCACGCCATAAGCCCCTATATTTTGTACCGGGGAAGTACCCACGTTACCGGGAATCAGCGCCAGGTTTTCAACACCACCATAGTTATTGCCCACGCAATACATTACAAATTCATGCCAGTTCTCTCCCGCGGCTGCCCGAAGCCAAACGTGATTTTCATCTTCTTCTTCAACGGTAATACCTTTCAGGTTGAGGTTGATGACCAGGCCTTTGATGTTTTTTTTGAGCAGCATATTGCTTCCGCCGCCTAAAATAAACTTCTGGGAATATCCCGGTAAATTCAAAGCGTGCGTCAATTCTTCTACGGTTTGTACCGAAACAAAAAATTCCGCTTTGGCATCAATACCAAACGTATTATGGTTTTTGAGAGAAAAATCAGGCGTTATCTGCATGTTGTTCCTTGTATGATGCCAGAGCTTCTTTCAACAAATGAATTGCTTCCACCAGGTCTTCTTTTTTAAGGACATAAGCAATACGCACCTGGTTGAGTCCACTTCCCGGGGTAGAATAAAATCCGGCTGCCGGTGCTACCATTACCGTTTTTCCGTCTTTTTCAAAATCTTCAAGCAACCAGCGGGCAAAATCCTCGGCATCTTTGATGGGTAATTCTGCGATACAGTAAAAAGCACCTTTAGGAACTGAAACCTTAACACCGGGAATATCTTTAAGACCGGCGACCAGTGTGTCACGACGATCTACGTATTCTTCAATGACCTGGTCAAAATAAGACTGCGGTGTATCAAGCGCAGCCTCACTTGCGATTTGGGCAAGGGTAGGCGGACTCAAGCGTGCCTGGGCAAATTTCATTGCTGTGGCCATAAATTCCTTATTGCGGCTGGCCAGGCAACCTATACGTGCTCCACACATGGAAAAACGTTTAGAAACCGAATCGATCATGATCGCATTGTTATCGATACTGCGCTCTTTTAAGATGGAATGATGTGCAAGGCCATCATAGACAAATTCCCTGTACACTTCATCTGCAATTAGGAACAGGTCATGTTTGAGGACCAGTTCTGCCAGTTGTTTGATTTCCTCATGGCTGTAAAGATATCCCGTAGGATTTCCTGGATTACAAATAATGATCGCCTTCGTTTTTGAAGTGATCAGCTTTTCAAAATCTGCTATGGGAGGAAGGGCGAAATCATCTTCCATTGCAGAAAAAACGGGAACCACATTTACCCCTGAAGATGTGGCAAAACCATTGTAATTGGCATAAAAAGGCTCCGGAATGATCACCTCGTCGCCTGGATCTGTAATACTGCCCATAGCGAACAAAAGCGCCTCAGAACCTCCCGTTGAAACAATTATTTCATTGGGTTCTAGTTCAATACCCTGCTTGGTGTAGTGCGCGGCCAATTTTTCACGATAGCTTAAAAATCCTGCGGAATGGCTATAGGAAAGAATATCTATGTTAGCATTTTTTACCGCATCAAGGGCGCCCTGTGGCGTTTTAATATCAGGTTGGCCTATGTTGAGTTGGTATATCTGCGTTCCACGCGCTTCTGCAGCTTCGGCAAATGGCGCTAATTTACGTATGGGGGATTGGGGCATATCTTGCCCTTTCTGTGACAGTGCTGGCATAAGGTTTATTTTGAGCTCTCAAAGGTCTGAAATATTCTTGAGAATCGCTTGGTGATCTGAAAACTAGATATAAAATTAGAAACACCATGTATTAAAAAAAAAGCCGTGTACTGAATCTCAGTACGCGGCTTCTAAACATATAATTTATAATATGCTATTGATTAATAGGACCTGATTGTTCTTTTTCCATAGCACCTTTTTCGGGTAATAGCGTACCTTTTATTTTTAAAGTATGCGGTTCGCTGGACGCATTGGTATATACAGTGATCGTCTTCCTGATGGGCCCGCCTGCGAGTTTTGTATTATATTTTACTTTGATAACACCACTATCGCCCGGCATGATGGGGTCCTTGGGTGGTGTAGGGACAGTACAGCCACAGGTAGAATAAGCTTTGCTGATGATTAGCGGGGCGCTACCGGTATTGGTAAATTTAAATTCCCGCAAGCCATCTGCACCGTGGGCGATCTCACCATAATCAATGACATCGGTCTCAAAATTTATTTCTGCTTTTTTATCCTGCGCCTGAAGTGCAACACCCCAAATGCCAAGAAATAACAGAATTACATATTTTTTCATGATCTTCATTTTTAATATGAATAACAAAAATAACCTTAAAATAAACGCCGAACAAAATTTTCAACGGTATTTTGAGTTATTGATCCTTTTTTAAGTAAATTTTTGTAGGAAATTAGAATTATATAGTACTTTTTCGAATTCTAATGGGAGGTTATTCTAGCTATATAAGTATTTTTGCGGGTTCAGAAAAATCACATGATACTATGCCAATAGCGCCACGATACAGTGCCCAGGAAATAGAAAAAAAATGGTACGACTACTGGATGGAAAATAATTATTTTCATTCCGTTCCCAATGACAAAGAGCCTTACACAATAGTAATTCCCCCACCTAATGTTACCGGAATCCTGCATATGGGACATATGCTCAATAATACCATACAGGATGTGCTGGTGCGCCGCGCCCGTTTACGCGGTTATAATGCCTGCTGGGTACCGGGAACAGATCACGCTTCTATTGCTACGGAAGCTAAAGTAGTGGCAAAATTGAAGGCTGAAGGGATCAACAAAGCTGACCTTACCCGTAGTGAATTCCTGGAACACGCCTGGGCATGGACCGAAGAGTATGGTGGTTCCATATTGGACCAACTCAAAAAACTGGGCGCTTCCTGTGACTGGGAAAGAACCAAATTCACCCTTGATGATGACATGTCTGAGAGCGTGATCAGCAGTTTTGTTGATCTCTACAATAAAGGGCTTATTTATCGCGGTTACCGTATGGTAAACTGGGATCCCGAAGCGCAAACCACCCTTTCTGATGAAGAAGTGAACCATGTGGAGCAGCAGGGCCAACTTTTTTTCCTGAAGTACAAAATTGAAGATAGCGATGATACCTTAACGATCGCGACCACCAGGCCGGAAACTATTTTTGGCGACACCGCCATTTGTATCAATCCTGATGATGCGCGTTTTTCGCATTTGAAAGGTAAAAAAGCGATCGTTCCGCTTGTAGGTCGGGCGATTCCTATTATTGAGGATGACTATGTGGATGTTGAATTTGGTACCGGTTGCCTTAAAGTCACCCCGGCGCATGATGAGAACGATAAAATGCTGGGCGATAAGCATAAGCTGGAAGTTATCGATATCTTCAATGCTGATGCAAGCCTCAACGAGAACGGACTGCATTATGAAGGTAAGGATCGTTTTGTGGTACGTAAGGAGATCATCAAAGAGCTTGAGGAAAAGGATATATTGATCAAAACCGAAACCCACCTCAATAAAGTGGGGACTTCTGAACGTACCGGTGCGGTTATCGAACCAAGGCTGTCAGATCAATGGTTCCTCAAGATGGAAGAACTGGTCAAGCCTGCCATAAAAGCAGTGCTGGAGACCGGTGAGATCAAACTTTTCCCCAAGAAATTTGAAAATACCTACCGCCACTGGATGGAAAATATCAGGGATTGGAATATTTCCCGCCAGCTCTGGTGGGGCCAGCAAATCCCAGCGTATTTCTACGGTAACGGAAAAGAGGATTTTGTAGTTGCTCAAAATAGTGAAGATGCATTGCTCCTTGCTAAAGAAAAAACAGGCAATCCTGATCTGAAAGCAACCGATTTAAAGCAGGATGAAGATGCGCTTGATACCTGGTTTTCTTCCTGGTTATGGCCCATGAGCGTTTTTGATGGAATCCGCGATCCCGAGAATGAAGAATTCAACTATTATTATCCTACAAATGACCTGGTCACCGGGCCAGATATTCTGTTCTTCTGGGTTGCCCGGATGATAATTGCCGGTTATGAATATACTGGCAAACGACCTTTTGAGAATGTTTACCTCACGGGACTTGTACGTGACAAGCAGCGCAGAAAAATGTCCAAATCGCTGGGGAATTCGCCAGACGCTCTGGGCCTTATCAATGAATATGGGGCAGATGGTGTGCGCGTGGGGCTTTTGCTGAGTGCGTCTGCCGGTAACGACCTCATGTTTGACGAAGATCTTTGTAAGCAGGGCAAAGGCTTTATTAACAAAATCTGGAATGCCTACCGACTTATTGAAGGTTGGGAAATTGATGAAAATATTGCGCAGCCAGAATCGAGCAGAATAGGTCTGGAATGGTTTGAGGCCAAATTTGACGCGACCCTTGCTGAAATTGAAGATCATTTTGAAAAATACCGCATCAGTGATGCGTTGATGGCTACCTATAAATTGGTTTGGGATGATTTCTGCAGTTGGTTGCTGGAGATCGTAAAACCAGATTATGGAGCGCCCATGGATAGAAAAACATTTGATGGGGTAATAAAAGCTTTAGAAAATAACTTGCGCATCCTGCATCCTTTTGTGCCTTTTGCTTCGGAAGAAATCTGGCAGCAAATTACCTCGCGTACTCCTGAAAATGCTTTGATCGTAAGCAGTTGGCCAGAAATGAAAAAACCAGATACGGCGATCATAGCTGAATTTGATACCGCATCACAGGTGATAAGTGGCGTGCGAACCATTCGGAAAGAAAAGAATATTTCCTTTAAAGATCAACTGGAGCTTTTTGTAAACAATACCGAAAACTTTAAAGGACGTTTTGATACGGTCATCAAGCGCCTGGGAAATATATCCACTATGGAAGAAACCACGGAATCTATAGAAGGTGCGCTTTCGTTCCGGGTCAAGGCCAATGAATATTTTATTCCGCTAAAAGGGGCAATCGACGTAGAGGCTGAGATCGAAAAGATCAAAGAAGAGCTCAAGTATACCCAGGGCTTTATTAAGTCTGTTGAGAAAAAACTTGCTAATTCCCGTTTTGTTGACAATGCGCCCGAACAGGTGGTTGCAATGGAACGTCAAAAGCAAGCTGATGCTCAGGCAAAAATAACAGCATTGGAGACCAGATTAAATTCCCTCAAATAAGCCGGAAAACTGCTTAAATAGCATAAAAAAAGCTTCAAATAGTCCGTTTTCTAGACTGTTTTGGAGCTTTTTTTATTGTGTATGCGGAGAAAGTTAAAAATTGTTTTGATTTAATTGAAATCCTGGGCTTAGAAATGAACTTTGCGTTAGGGATTGAAGTGGAAATCCTTTTTGTGAGGCACGAGCAAAAAGATTGCAACGTAAAGCCCGACCCATAGGGAAACGCCCAACCAAAAAACAAGACTTAAAAAAAGCTAAAAAATCAAATAAATGAAGCTACTCTAGAGATCGTTTACTTCTTTATTGAAGCACAATGTGGATAGCTAAAAGAAGATCTTTAAGTAAGCAATAAGGTATCAATGATTTAAAAAATCAGTCTTTGATATGAAGGTTGACAAGCTCTATATATTCCGTTTTTGCCTCTGTTATGGTAAGATTTTTAACCTGAATCATGGCATTGTACTTAAAAGCCCCGCGGAGGTCATTATCTGCGAGTTGGTCAAAAGACACCACATGGTTTCGCCTGGTGGCATGTTTATATCGCGCATAGAGCGCTAGGCGAATGTCAGGTGGGAGTTTTTTAGAAGTGTTTGTTGCCAGTGCTACTGCCTCGTCAAACGCTGCTTCGATGTTTTTGTTATGTTTCACCATGATTTATAAAAATGACGCTTGCTGCATCAATGAGCTGTTGAATACGCCCCATCCGCATAAGTACCTACATCGATAGAAGCTATTTATGAAGATACGTATTCAAAAATTATTAAAACCAGATAGATAAAAGGACTTGCAAACAGCACACTGTCTAATCTATCATAAAGACCGCCGTGCCCTGGCATTAACGTACCGCTATCCTTCATGCCGGCTTCTCTTTTGAGTTTAGACTCAATAAGATCGCCAAAGGTACCTAAAGTACTCATTACAACAGCGAGGCTAAACCATATATTAAAGTTAAGGCTACCTGTAAATTTATGAATAAAGTAGCTTGCGACACAAGCAAAAACGAGTCCGCCGAAAAAGCCTTCGATCGTTTTTTTAGGAGATATACTGGGGAATAATTTGTGCCTTCCTATACTTTTCCCCACAATATAGGCGAAGGTGTCATTGACCCAAATAAGTATAAATAAACCAGCTACGGTATAAGGTGAAAACTCATCACCATGCGAGGGGAGGAGCGTTAGAAAAACAAAACCACCTATCATGTAAAATACGGTGATATGAAGTTTCTTAAGCTTGTTTAGCCTCCTGATTTTTGTACTGAAAAGATTTCTTATAAGGTAAAATCCGGTTCCTACAGTGAGTAGAAGTAGAATATAGGTGCTTATATCGGAAAGTTTGAAATAGCTGAAAAATAAGATAAAAGCGATAAGCAGAAGGTAAGTATACCAGAACTGAAAAGAAATCATCCTCAAAAATTCCCGTAAACAGATCAACCCGAATATAAGAAATAACAAGATATACCATTTTTCCGAAGAGAAAATGGAGAATAGCAAGATGGTAACATACAGCAATCCAGAAAGCGTCCTGACTACAAGTTCCCGCATGTTATAGATCTTCTAAAAGTAGTAAATAGAGGTTTTTAGCACTACTGCCGTAAGACATAAAATCTTTGGAAACACCATCTGGCTCAAAGTTTTTAATGGTAGTAATGTTTGTAGGGATGCTCTTGGTATTTTTTGATTTTATACCCCGTAAACCTTCCCCAATGTTATTTACGATTTGACTTGTAGTGGCAAATATCACAAAATCCTGCGGAAGTTCCTTCAACTTTTTCTCCTTAATTTGATTGGAACAGATAAGCAAACTACCATCATCAGCTACTAAATTTTCGCAGGTGGAAAGCAGGAAGGATGCCTCCTGAGACTTCCCAAAGTTTAAGTTATACCCTTTAAAACTGGCGGCAAGATTATCATCTATACAGAAAACCTCGTTCTCATACCAGTCATTTTCAAGCAAAATATTGTCAAAACTTTCCTGAACCTCGTTCATGTCAACACAGTACAGAAACTTACCGCCGTTGAGGATAAAATGTTTGGTAAAACGTTCATCAGCCGGAGACTTTTCATCTGGCATGTATTTTCCACGATGCGGTTTGCCCTGGGGGCCTTTTTGAGGCTCGGGCTTAAGATTCTGTGAAAAGATTTTTTTAAATAAATTGCTCATGAATGAGTCCTTAAAACAAAATGGATTCTTTCAAATATAAAAAATCTTAACTCAACCGCCAGTTAAGTTAAGATTAATGTCTCATTGAAGTAGTATTTAACTACAAATTATCTGGAGTAGAAGATTCTGTAGTGGCGGTCTCCTTTGTTATAGCTATTTGTTCTTCACTTTTAGCGTAGGGTCTCTTTCCAAAAATCTGCTCTAGATTGTCTTTAAAGATTACTTCTTTATCCAGCAATACTTCGGCTAGCTGATTCAGCTTATCTTTATTTTCCTCAAGAATGCGCACGGCACGCTGATATTGCTCTTCAATAATCTTAGAAATTTCCTTATCTATGATTTCCGCAGTTTTTTCGCTGTAAGGCTTACTGAAGTTATATTCAGACTGTCCTGAGGAATCGTAGTACGTAAGGTTACCCACTTCATCGTTAAGACCATAGATGGTTACCATCATACGGGCCTGTTTGGTTACTTTCTCAAGATCACTTAGTGCACCCGTAGATATTTTATCAAAAGTCACTTTTTCTGCTGCCCTACCGCCCATTGCGGCACACATTTCATCAAGCATCTGCTCAGGACGTACGATAAGGCGTTCTTCTGGAAGATACCAGGCTGCACCTAAGGATTTCCCTCTGGGAACAATAGTCACTTTTACAAGTGGAGCGGCATGTTCAAGCATCCAACTTACAGTTGCGTGACCTGCTTCATGATAAGCAATCGCCTTTTTCTCTTCTGGGGTAATGATCTTATTTTTCTTCTCAAGACCTCCTACGATACGGTCCACCGCATCAAGGAAATCCTGTCTTCCTACCGCGGTTTTATCTTGTCTGGCAGCCACGAGTGCCGCTTCATTACAAACGTTGGCAATATCTGCACCAGAGAAACCGGGGGTTTGCTTGGCCATGAATTCTGTGTCCAACTCGTCATCCACTTTTTTAAGTGGACGCAAGTGTACCTCAAAAATTTCCTTACGTTCGCGAACATCTGGCAAATCAACGTAGATCTGACGGTCAAAACGACCTGCACGCATTAACGCCGTATCAAGTACATCTGCACGGTTAGTTGCCGCAATGACAATAACATTCGTATTGGTGCCAAAACCGTCCATTTCGGTCAGTAATTGGTTTAGGGTATTTTCACGCTCATCGTTAGATCCGCTAAAATTCGCTTTACCACGCGCTCTACCTATGGCATCTATCTCATCAATAAAAATGATGGCTGGAGATTTTTCTTTAGCTTGTTTGAAAAGGTCACGTACCCGTGATGCACCCACACCTACAAACATTTCAACGAAATCTGAACCAGAAAGTGAGAAGAAAGGTACCTTGGCCTCACCGGCAACAGCTTTTGCCAGGAGGGTTTTACCTGTTCCCGGAGGACCAACTAAAAGTGCTCCTTTAGGTATTTTTCCACCTAAATTGGTGTATTTATCAGGGTTTTTAAGGAAATCCACAATTTCCTGAACTTCTTCTTTAGCACCTTCAAGACCGGCAACATCCTTGAAGGAGGTTTTAACATCAGTCTTCTCGTCAAAAAGCTTCGCTTTTGACTTTCCAATATTGAATATTTGTCCGCCTGCTCCGCCACCTGCACCAGATGACATTCTGCGCATGATAAAGATCCAGATCCCTATGATTACCGCAATGGGTAGAAGGGTCATTAAAATTTCACCGAAAAAATTGCTTTCCGTCTCAAAAGATACGGGAACATTGACATTGTTGTTTGCCTCAATCTCTTTGATCCTATTCTGAAATGTTGCAAGATCCCCAAAACGGAACTGATAATCAGCACCTCCCGCAGAAGGTAAAAATCCATCCTCGGTAGCTTTGCTGTGTATATCTTTTTTCTGAGCTTCAGGGGTGAGGTATACTTTTGCAAGGCTATTGTTGACAATGACCACTTTTTGAAGATCACCACTTACAAAATACTGTTCAAATTTGTCTGGAGTAATTTTAGACGTTTCGCCAAAACCACTACCGCTGAATATATTGAGTCCCAGAAAAACCAGGATGATTGCCGCATAGATCCACCAAGCACTAAATTTAGGCTTCTTAGGAGTCGGCTTTTTTGCTTTTTGTGCCATTTATTCTAATTATAAGTTGATTCAATAGACGTTACCTTGGCATCTCCCCAAAGGCTTTCTATATCATAATATTCCCTAATGTGTTTTTGAAATACATGAACTACCACATTTACATAGTCCATCAAGACCCATTCTGCATTTTGAAGTCCTTCTACATGCCAGGGTTTATCTTTAATTTTCTTGCTAACGGTCTTTTGTACGGAATTTACAATGGCAGAAACCTGCGTGTTTGAGGTACCGTTGCAGATGATAAAATAGTCGCAAACCATATTTTCTATTCCCCTAAGGTCCAAAATATCAATGTTCTGCCCTTTAACCTCTTCAATACCTTCTAAAATAGTCGTGATAAGTTGATCTGAATTTGCTTCTTTTTTTACCATCAATTTTTTTTTAGTTCGGCAAAGTTATCACAATTTTGTCTTTTAGTCTTAACCTACCGCATTTATATCATGCGTACTGTCAAAGTTGATGCCACGGCTTCCACAAATTCCTATTTAAGGGAATTTTCTAGAAGTATGGACCTACAAGAAGAGATTTTATTGTGGACAGACCACCAGTTTGCCGGCAGGGGACAGCGTGGGGCCACCTGGGAATCCCAACCTTTTAAGAACCTAACATTTAGTGTTTTTAAACGTGTGCGGTTGTTTCCGGTAGAAAAACAATTTTATATTACCATGGCCGCATCCCTGGCAATAGTGGAACTTTTAAAAGAATTTGAGATACCGCGGCTAAAGGTAAAATGGCCTAACGACATTTTGGCAGGCAACCGGAAGCTTTGTGGGATTCTGATAGAAAGTGTGGTCAAAAATGGTAAACTTGACGCATTGATTATTGGTGTGGGGCTTAATGTGAACCAGACGCATTTTGAACGTGCGCCCCAGGCGACATCGCTAGCACTGGAAACCAAGAAGGAATTTGAACTTGCGCAGCTCATCAAAAAGATAAACCCCATTTTTGAAAAATATGTCAATCGTATTACCAGGGGGGATTTTGAGCAGATCAAAGTAGAATACGAGGCGGAATTGTTTAAAAAAGACCGCCCCGCCTTATTTAGTAACCCTAACGGTGATCGCTTTAATGGTATGATAAAAGGCGTTTCCGAAGAAGGAAAACTGCTGCTTCAGCACGAAGACGATGCTATAAGAAAATATGGCCTAAAGGAGCTAAAAATGCTTTATTAGGCGCGTTTTTTAAATATGCTCCATCTTTTCTACAAGCGTGTTGATAAACTTCTGAATAGGTGATTTTATCATCATGGAAACCATACTATTGAATTCACCGTCAAAAAGGAGTTGAACTTCGCTGCTGTTTTCGGTGAGCTGTTTGATTTGCGCATTTAGGGTAAATGGCATTTTTTCACTCGCAGCGCCCAGAATCACTTCGTTATACGGAATACTTTCTTTGAGTTCCAGAACGATTTCGGGCATCCCTTTTAGGGCAAAAACGAAACGGTCTTCTCCCAGTACTTCAAATTTTGTTGCCGTATCTGGCATGAGCTGTTTGTAATTTTCCACATTTGTCAGGAAATTAAAAACGGTCTCCGGCGATTTTTCAACAACATGTTTGGGACTCTCCAGTTTCATAGTATTTTATTTTTTATTTGAATATAATAGCAACGATCAGCCTTTTCGAGGTATCACGTAATTTTTTAGTTTTTATTTTGAGGCAGCGCTCCAGTTGGCGGGATCCAGCCTCCAGCCTTCAAGCGTATGCTTTTCCTTTTCTGAAATATAGCGTGTTTTTAGAGCTTGTTCCAGCAAATGGTCATAGTCGCTTAGCGTGTGGAGGGTGATCTCTTCTTTCTCAAAATTCTCATTTGAAACATTGAATCCATATGTAAAAATGGCCATCATTCCTTTAATGTGGGCACCAGCTTCTTCAAGTGCTTTTACCGCCATAAGGCTGCTTTTACCAGTGCTGATGAGATCTTCTACCACAACTACATGCTGCCCTTCTTCCAGTTTACCTTCCACCTGATTTTGCCTTCCGTGCTTTTTAGGCTCTGGTCTCACGTAGACAAAAGGAACGTTCAGATAGTCTGCCACAAGCATACCTATACCTATAGCTCCCGTGGCCACGCCGGCAATGACGTCTGGTTTGCCATAGAGTTCTTCAATCTGTCTTGCCATGTTCTCGCGTAGGTAATTGCGTATGGTAGGATAGGACAAAGTGATGCGGTTATCGCAATAAATGGGAGACTGCCAACCAGAGGCCCAGGTAAATGGGTTTTGTGGTTGTAATTTTATTGCATTAATTTGCAGCAATAATTCAGCAGTTTTTCGAGCTGTTTCGTTTTTTAGGATCATGGTACAAATGTATAAAGTTTTTGTAAACGATGTACCAATAATACTCTCAACTGAGAAGTATATTGGTAAAAATTACACTTCGCTCCCCATCAAGCGGGTCAAAATAAAATCTGTGATTAAGCAGATTGTGCGCGGTGAACTTACGCACATAAATTTATATCACCGCAAGGAGAAAAAACTATTAAAAGTTTTAAAAAAGAGCCTGCCCGTAGTGGTTGCCGGTGGTGGAATGGTACACAACAACAAAGGGAAAATCTTATTTATTTACCGCAACGGTAAGTGGGACCTCCCTAAAGGCAAACTTGAAAAGAACGAAACTATAGAAGAATGCGCCCTTCGGGAAGTATGGGAAGAGACCGGAGTAGAAAATCTGAAGATCTCAGAATTTATCAAGACCACTTATCATGTTTTTAAACGCAATAACAAGTTTAAGCTAAAAGAAACCCACTGGTATAAAATGACCAGTGATTATGAAGGTGAGCTTAAACCAGAGCCTAGCGAGGGTATTAAAAAGGTAAAATGGAAAATTTTGAAAAAAGCCAAAAAGCCCTCCGTAAATCATACGAAAACATCAAAATTCTTTTTCCAAAAGAATATCTAATCCTTAATCCTAAAGATAGGGTAGAGTAAGTGCGCTTTTTCATAGTTGGGAGAATGTTTATGCAACCAATCTAACTGCGCATACCAATTATTGGCAAAATCGGCATTTTTTCGCCTCATTTCCTCAAATTTTTCCTGTAAACCGGCGTTATTGTCGAGCAATTCTTTGGCTTTATCTTCCCAGACGTAGGGTGAAAAACCCTCTTTTTGCTGAAGTATGGTGTCAAAGTAATTCCAGTTGAAAAAAGAGTCTGGCGCTGCTGGCTCTAAAGTTTCCAGCAGATAGCGCATTCCTGGCTGCGCAGTGCTTACCAATACATCTCCTTTTCTAAATTTTATCTTCTCAATCTCCTTATTTACTTTGGTATTGCTATGCATATAATGCCCTTCATAGGCACTCTCTCTGGTTTTATAGTCAGCAATATGGTAGCTTTCTACCTGTAATGTAGTGTCGGTTTTAAGGATTTGTAATTCAATATTATTTTCACGTAGGCGATCCAGTACGGTAAACCAGCCCTGCGGAATCACATAATATTTAGGAATTGTTACTTCTCGTGCCTCCTTAAAATTGTCATAGTATCGCACGGGTTTTGTAAAAGGTTTGCTTCGGTCATATTTTAGACGTTGCTTGCCCGTAAGTTTACTGGGAATCATTTTGCCTTCGTAACCTTTAAAGTCAAAGGTGGTCACTTTACTGTTGTCTATCTCAAAAGCTAAGGGATAGGATGTTCCCACCCGCGCTCCAGAGGAGTAGCTTTCTTTTTCTGCAGTGCGCAGTTCTTTGATCTGTTTTCCGTCTTTCGCAAGGATATCAATCATGCTGCGCAAGAGTGCGTAAGTTCCTTCTACCCGTGGTTTGTAGGGTTTTAGCATATGGGTTTCTACCATCATCCCCACCGTATTCCACAACGTGGTATACCCCGTAGAATAGCGCGGATAATCCATAAACTGACTAAAACCGGTTTCTGGCACTTCGTTAAAGACATTGACATAGGGCGTGATGTCCCATCTCTGGGCGGCCAGTAAATTTTCTAATTGCGGCTGCAGGCTTTTTTTTATGTAATCACCAAGTTTACCACCCATTTTATCGTGTTGCGTAAAAAGGTGGGTAAGTGTGTATTGATAATCTGCACCATTGCTCACGTGGTTATCAATAAACATTTCTGGATCTATACTGTGATACAATTGCGCAAAAGACTGTGCATTGCGCGTATCTGCTTTTATAAAATCCCGGTTGAGGTCAAAATTGCGAGCATTACCACGAAAGCCATAGCTTTCTGGTCCGTTCTGGTTGGTTCTTGATGTGCTGTTTCGATTAAGAGCGCCGCCTACATTGTAAATGGTAATGGCTCCCAGCCAAACATTTTTGGGGATATTTATTTTGCCCTGGGCGGCATCACGGAAGAGCATCATTGTGGCATCAATTCCATCTGGTTCCCCAGGGTGAATGCCGTTGTTGATAAGCAATTTATAGAGGTCTGGGTTTTTTGAAAATTCAGTTTGAAGGGTTCGGTCAGGGTTTGATGGATTGTAGGTGACCAGTGTCAGGGGTTCGCCACTATCTGTAAGGCCTATTTTATATGTTTTAATGGCAGGATACGTACAGTCAAGATATTGATAAAATTGCATGACCTCTTTATATGTGGGTGTTTTTGTACCGTTGCTTTCTTCGAAGAGCGTTATAAATTTATTTGCCGAAGTTTTGGTTTGGCTTTGCGCCGAAAACAGGCAGGAAATACCGAAAATCGGTAAAAAAAGAAGTTTTTTTAATGCATAGGTCAAGCTCATAAACAGAACAATTAGAAGTGGATTCCCAAAAATAGGATATTCCGCAGGCATTTAAAGACCGAAAATGCAGTAAAAGAGACCGATTTTAGGCTTAAAAGAACGGTTTATATTGCTCCATCCTAAAGTCTATGGTGGTATAAGAAGCGTTTTCTGCCTTTTTCTTTTTGTAAAGCATATTACTTCCTACCGCACGGTTTGCTGATCCCGAAGGTGCAGTAAGCGATACGGTTCTGATCGTCCTGACCCCTTTTTCTAAAGGCAGTTCAAACTGATGAATACGTGGAACTTCAGATGAAACAGGTTTCAACTTGATGCTATAGGTTCTTGCTAAACGCCGGAAAAAATATTCTGGTCCGTTTTTACTGTTTCCGCCGGTAAACAGCAATGTTTTGATATTGGGATATTTTTTTAAAATATAGATGAGATCACGTAATTCAACATCTGTCATGCCAAGATCTGAAGCATCTATTTTTGCCCGTTTTGCAGAAGCTACAACGTCACAGATGCCTATGTTACGATTTTTTAAGAAGTTATGACGTTGCGCAATGGCTTCCTTCGAGTTTTCAAATAAAAGATCAAGATTAAAAAGGCGATTTAAAATGAGCCATAGCTGCCCATCTATGCTTCCATAGCTAAAATCTACATCGCCGGGTTTGAGGTCTTTCGTCGTAAAGCGAGGTGGTGGCAACGTACCCACAATGAGCTTCGTTGCGCCTTCAAGGTTAAAGGGAGGGTAGGGATGTGTGTGATGAAAAAGGGTGTTCAACGCAATACTATTTCAGTGTTATTTTTAAATTAGATGTCAAGAACCTCGAAAGGTATAATTAGTTCAAAATATAGACTTTTATGGAGAATTCGGTTTACAGTGTTTTATTTTTTAAAACAATCAGATATGATTTTTACTAGAATTGGATATTTTAAATTGACGAAACAATATTAAGACATTATGTTTTTTTGATACAGATACGCTACTTTTGTGTCGTAAATCGAAAAAAATATGCAGCTTAACCTATCTAGACCCATTTGTTTTTTTGACTTGGAAACCACAGGGACAAATGTAGCCAACGATCGAATTGTTGAGATTTCAGTTTTAAAGGTTCACCCCGGGGGCAAAGAAGAAAAATTTACCTGGCTTGTCAATCCTACCGTTCCCATCCCTGCAGAAACAACCGCAGTGCACGGTATAAAGGATGAAGACGTTGCAGATAAGCCAAAATTTAAGGAGTTGGCAACAGAAATTTACAATTTGATCAAAGATTCTGATCTGGCCGGCTACAATTCAAACCGTTTTGATATTCCTTTACTTGCTGAAGAAATGTTGCGGGCAGATGTTGATTTTGATATGAAAAACCGCCATGCGGTAGATGTGCAGACTATTTTTCATAAAATGGAACAGCGTACCCTCGCTGCCGCGCTTAAATTTTATTGCCAGCAGGAACTTACGGATGCCCATAGCGCGGAAGCAGATACTATCGCCACCTATGAGGTGCTCAAGGCACAGCTTGACCGTTACGAGGATCTTGAAAACAACATGAAAAGCTTGGCCGACTTTAGTGCCCGGAAAAAACTGGCTGATTTTGCCGGTTTTATTGCTTATAACAAAGATGATGAAGAGGTTTTTTCCTTTGGTAAACACAGGGGGAAAAAAGTAGATGATGTGCTGGATCAGGAGCCCGGCTATTTTGGGTGGATACAGAATGCAGATTTTCCATTATACACTAAAAAAGTACTTACTGCAATCAAGTTGAGGAAGTTAAATACCAAGATTTAGCATATAATTTTTTATCATTACTATAATTATAAAGATTCTTCATTGAAAATTATTTGTATAGGTCAAAATTATCAGGACCACGTTAAAGAACTAAACAGTGCTCCCACTACCGAGCCCATGTTTTTTCTTAAGCCAGATTCAGCAATATTGCTGAGTCAGCAGCCGTTTGTGATTCCAGAGTTCAGTAAGGAAGTTGAATATGAAGTGGAAGTGCTCGTTAAGATAAAAAAACTGGGAAAATACATTCAACCAGAATTTGCGCATACCTATTATGAAGAAATAGGCCTGGGTATTGATTTTACGGCCAGGGACCTGCAGCGGGAATGCAAAGCAAAAGGACACCCCTGGGAAAAAGCAAAAGCCTTTGATGGGAGCGCGGTGATAGGCAAATGGATCCCTAAAAAGGAATTGAACAGTCTGGAAAATCTTGATTTCAGCCTAAAGAAAAATGATGCCACTGTTCAGTCTGGCAATACGGCAGATATGATCTACACTGTAGATAATCTTATTGCCCATGTTTCTAAATACATGACCTTAAAAATAGGTGATGTCCTTTTTACGGGAACCCCAAAGGGTGTAGGCCCCGTAGCCATAGATGATAAACTAACAGGATTTTTGTCCGGCAAGCCCATGTTTGCCATAAATATTAAATAATCATGCCAACCCATTACGACCTTTATGCGTTAGAAGACATGTCTGGAGGAGACAAGGAATTTATGAAAACGGTAGTAGCCGCTTTCCTGGAAGAAATCCCACCAGATCTGGCAAGTATGCAAATGGCGATTGAGAACGACAATCACAAGATGGCATATCAATTTGCCCATAAAATGAAGCCAAACCTGGAAATGTTCGGGATAGATCTCATACGCGAGATTTCGGCCATGGAGCGCTGGTCTGAAAGCAAAAAGCCCACCTCTGCCATACAGTCGCAGTTACAAACCATAACCACTATGGTCAACGATGCAATCACAGAAATGAAGAGGGATTGGAAAATGTAGTGCGCGCCCATATAATCGCTATTGGAGACGAGATCTTAATAGGTCAGATCATAGATACGAATTCTTCTTTTATAGCCAGTGCGTTGGATAAGATTGGTATAGGCGTTACCCAAATTACTTCCATTTCAGATACTCAGGAGCAAATCGTAAATGCATTAGCATTTGCTAAAGAACATGCCGAAGTTGTACTTATTACCGGTGGACTGGGGCCCACAAAGGACGACGTTACAAAACAAACGTTTTGCACATTTTTTGACGATCATTTAGTAGAAAATGCTGCAGTTCTTAAACATGTGGAGAACCTGTTTAAGAACCATGTAAAACGTCCCATGCTTCCGTCTAACAAAACGCAGGCCCTTGTTCCCAGTAAAGCCACGGTTTTGAATAATGCCTATGGTACAGCCCCCGGCATGTGGATGGAACAGGACGGTACCGTCTTTATCGCGATGCCCGGTGTGCCTTATGAGATGAAAGCGCTGATCACAGATGAAGTACTTCCGCGGTTGCAAAAACGCTTTAAAAGGCCATTTATCCTGCACAAAACGCTACAGACGTATGGCATGGGGGAAAGCGAAATTGCTGCGACCATTGAGGAATGGGAAAATCAACTTCCTGTAACTATCAAGTTGGCTTATCTTCCTTCCCTGGGGAAAGTACGTTTGCGCCTATCAACTAAAGGCAACGATCTGGAAATTCTGGAACGTGCGCTTGAAACCCAAATCGAACAACTAAAGGATCTGATAGGGGATATTATCGTAGGCTATGAAGACGGGCAATCGCTTGAGTTTGTAGTGGGTACTATGCTCAAGAACGAGAAAAGCACCCTTTCCCTTGCCGAAAGTTGTACAGGCGGCCAAATCGCAAGTACATTAACGGCAATTCCTGGTTCGTCAGCTTTTTTCAAAGGAGGGATGGTCACCTACGCAACACAATCCAAAATAGAAGTCCTGGGTTTAGATCCCGCTTTGATTAATAAACATTCTGTTGTAAGTGCTGAAGTTGCCGAGGCCATGGCACGGCAGGCAAAAGCAATTTATAAAACAGATTATGCCCTGTCCACTACAGGCAACGCAGGCCCTACCAAAGGGGATGCCGATGTGGAAGTAGGTACCGTTTTTATAGGTTTTGCAACTCCAGACGGGGTATTTTCCCAAAAATTCATGATGGGGAATCACCGGGAACGGGTAATTACCAAGACGGTGAACAAAGCTATGGAACTGTTACAAAAAGAATTACTAAAAAAATAAAGATACACTTGCGCACTGCAAGAAAGTTGTGTAAGTTTGCAGCCTGTTTTTAATTACCTAATACAAAATTTAGAATCATGTCAAGAGTTTGTGAGCTTACGGGCAAAAAAGCGATGGTAGGAAACAATGTTTCCCACTCGATGAATAAGACAAAACGTAAATTCGACGCCAATCTAATCAAAAAACGTTTTTATATTCCAGAAGAAGGTAAGTGGTTGACCCTTAAGATTTCTACTTCGGCTCTTAAAAACATCAACAAGAACGGTATTGCTGCTGTTCTTAAAGAGGCTAGAACAAAGGGCTTCCTTAAAAAATAATAGATAAAAACGCACTACCATGGCAAAAAAAGGCAATAGGGTACAGGTGATATTAGAATGTACAGAGCACAAGGCTACTGGAAAACCTGGTATTTCACGTTATGTTACCACTAAGAATAAAAAGAACTCTCCAGACCGTATGGAATTGAAAAAATTCAATCCCATACTTAACAAAATGACTGTTCATAAAGAAATTAAATAATATTTCCGCTCCAGCGGAGATAAAAAATAAAATATTATGGCAAAGAAATCAGTTGCATCGTTACAGACAGGTTCAAAGCGTTTGACCAAAGCCATCAAAATGGTTCGGTCACCAAAAACAGGCGCTTACACTTTTGTTGAGTCCGTTATGGCTCCAGAAATGGTAAACGACTTTTTGAAAAAATAAAATTTCGTTTTTTACAATATTGAAAGCCGTTACGTAATTCGTAATGGCTTTTCTATTTTAAGTCAAGCCCTAAAAGGTTTATAAAAGGTGTTATATTTGTGTAACTAACCCTCTGAATATTAAAAATCCATGAGCTTTCTAAAGAAAATCTTTTCAAAAGATAAAAAGGAAACCCTAGACAAAGGACTGGAAAAAACGAATGCCAACTTCCTGTCAAAACTTGGTAAGGCCGTTGCCGGAAAATCAAAGGTAGACGATGAAGTCCTCGATGATCTTGAAGGAGTGCTCGTCTCTAGCGATGTGGGCGTTACAACGACCATTAAAATAATCAACCGTATTGAAGAACGTGTTGCTCGTGACAAATATCTGGGTACGGCAGAGCTTAACGAAATTCTGAGGGAAGAGATTGCCGCTTTAATGAGCGAGACAAATAGTGGCAATGCCACTGACTTTAGCGTGCCCGCTAAAAAGCCCTACGTCATTATGGTCGTGGGTGTAAATGGTGTGGGTAAAACCACTACGATAGGGAAATTAGCCTACCAGTTTAAAAAGAAAGGTTTAAAGGTTGTTTTAGGTGCCGGCGATACATTTAGGGCAGCGGCTATTGACCAATTACAAATATGGGCTGATCGCGTGGATGTTCCTATCATTAAACAAAAAATGGGCAGCGATCCTGCATCTGTGGCCTTTGACACCGTTAGTAGTGCCGTAAAAATGGATGCTGATGTGGTCATACTGGATACTGCAGGCCGCTTGCACAACAAAGTCAATTTAATGAACGAGCTCACCAAGATCAAAAGGGTAATGCTAAAGGTAATAGATAGCGCTCCAGATGAGGTTTTATTAGTCCTGGATGGATCAACTGGCCAGAATGCTTTTGAGCAGGCCAAGCAGTTCACAGCGGCCACCGAAGTAACTTCCCTGGCAGTAACAAAACTTGACGGTACGGCAAAAGGCGGTGTGGTTATAGGGATTAGCGACCAGTTTCAGATACCCGTGAAATATATTGGAGTAGGTGAAGGGATTGAAGATCTTCAGGTTTTTAATAAGTATGAGTTCGTGGACTCGTTTTTTAAGTAATTTTTGAATATCCAGAAACCATTGATATAAATAAGTGGTGTCAGAAATATTCTAATTTAGTTGAATCTCAAACCAATTTTAATTCTCTTATTCTTTTTTGGGCGTTTCCCTATGGGTAGGGCTTTACGCTGCAATCTTTTTGTGAGTTTCTCACAAAAAGGCTTCCTCCCGGTAGGTTTGGCAAAGTCACTTCAATCCCTAACGCAAAATCCGTTTTTAGATCGAAGGTTTTTTTATAATCCATAAAACAGGATAGATCAAGTTCTATCTATATTTTAAAGAATAAATGGCGTTTACGGGATAATCTTTAAACCGATTTTGCCCTGTATTGTCTTTTTGTCCAATAAACTTCAAAATCACTGGATAAATTGTGTTGGTAAGGTTTTCCATTTGCAGTTCTTTCGTATTTTAGAAGTCTCACACAACGGACTTTTATCTATGAAAAAAGCTTTACTCCTCTTATTTATACTTTCACTTTCTGCCTGTAAGGACTCAAAAACCTCTCAAAACAGCGATAAATCAGATAAAAATGATACTATTTCTGCCATTAAAGAGCGGGAATATAAAGTTCTCGATTCTAAAGAAATTGATGTTGATTCCCTCTGGATGCCTTTTGATAAAGCACTTTCAGATTTTTCCGAAGTCGATTATAAAGGAATAAAAAAACTGGTTTTTGAGAAAACCATTCCTGAAATCCAGATGGCGATAAATGATAACCAACTTACCTATGAACAGTTGGTTCTTTTCTATTTATACCGAATCAAAAAGTACGATCGCGAGAATTCCCTTTCCCTGAATTCTGTCATTTCACTCAACCCTAAAGTGCTGGAAGAAGCCCGAAAATTGGACAAAAATGGCTCAAAACCACCCGAAATTTACTCTATTTTTGGGATGCCGGTTCTTTTAAAGGATAATATCAATACTTCTGAAATGCCTACCACTGCCGGGGCTGTGGCCTTCAAAGATAACCGTACCGGTGATTCCTTTATTGCCCAGCGTTTAAAAGAAAATGGCGCTTTAATTTTAGGCAAGGCCAATTTAAGTGAGTGGGCCTACTTTTTCTGTGGTGATTGTCCTAGCGGTTATTCTGCCGTTGGCGGTCAAACGCTCAATCCTTACGGTCGCAAAATACACGATACGGGCGGTTCGAGTTCGGGTAGTGGCGTTTCAATGGCGGCTAATTTTGCGGTCGCGGCCGTAGGTACCGAAACTTCGGGTTCCATCCTTTCGCCATCGAGCGCAAATTCCGTAGTGGGTTTAAAACCTACCATAGGGCTTTTAAGCCGTAGTGGAATTGTTCCCATATCAAGCACGCTTGACACGCCCGGGCCCATGACGCGAACAGTCGTGGATAATGCAATCATGCTCGACGCGCTTTCGGGGACTGATTCAAATGATCCTGCTTCCGCAAAAATGAATGCAAAAACAACCGGTTTTAGTGCTAAAATTGAAGAAATCAAGGATTTTAAGGCATTTTTGAGTTCAAAACGTCTGGGTTATTATTCTGAATATATGGAGCAGGACACGCTTTACCAACAGGCTATAAATTCCCTGAAAGATGCTGGCGCAACTTTGATTGCGCTAGACCGCCCAGATCTCGACCTTCCGGAATTTACGCGTGTGTTAAATCTGGATATGAAAAGGGACCTGCCAGATTATGTGGCCAATTATGGTGGGGAAAATCTAAGGGTAAAAGATCTTGACGAAATCATCGCTTTCAATAAAACCGATTCCAGCCGAATGATGCCGTATGGCCAGAAACTTTTTTACGGCGTTATTGACGATGAGGCCAGTGAAGAAGAATTCAGTAAAATCAAAGATACGCTGCAGACTCGTGGTAGGCAGTTCTTTGATCAGGCCCTTGAACCCAATACGCTTGATGCGGTGCTTTCCATCAATAATTATATGGCGGGTTACGCCGCAGTGGCTAAATATCCCGCGCTTACCGTTCCTATGGGGTACAATGCTGAAAATCAACCCATGGGTTTAACGTTTATTGCACCCGCAGGGAATGAAGGTGTGCTTTTACAGTTGGGCTACGCGTATGAACAGTTGACAAAAGAAAGAAAAGCACCAGCTGATTATGAATAATATGCATCCTATTTTTCAGGAAATTTAGTGTCTGTAACATTTTGATTTGCAACTTTTTTAAGGGATTAAAGTCTTTAGTACGAATTGATCTTACTATAAATACGTTCAAGCTTATGCTAAAAACGTTACTTTTTTCCTTCGGTTATTTTATGATAGGCTGCTGCTGCGCTCAGGAATTTCCTGAGACCTTTAGGGATTCTACTGGAATCAGCACGCTGGGAAATTTTGGTAGTAATCTTGCAGAGATTGGGATTTCTAAACGTTCTTCGCTGGTTTTTGGTCCCGTGGCCAATACTACCAGTATGCTCCATTTTTATGAGTTCCCTGTTTTTGCAACATTTACGAAGGATAAGTGGACGTTTTATACGGGCGGTCAACTCAACTGGCTACTGGATCAGGATGACCTTTTACTGGGCAATCGTTTTGGCAGTGATACATTTAGCGGTTCCATTCCCATTGGCGTGCGGTATGATTTTAAAAAGGACGCTTTTATGGAATTTAAATATTCAAAAGAAATTCCCCCTTTAAAAATGAAACCTGTTTTTGATGCCATGCCGCAAAGCAAAAGTTTATTTCAACTGCGGGCAGGTTATAAATTTTGACCCTAAATGGACCATAAATTGGCTATTTTCCGGTAATTATTGACTTTTATAGCCCTTTTTCATACTTTACAATCCCATTAAAATTACGTATCTTTGCGCCCTTAAAAAAAGGCACTATGCGTACTAAAACCTTAAAAAAGAACCGAATAAATGTTGTCACTTTAGGCTGTTCAAAGAACGTCTACGACAGCGAAGTCCTCATGGGGCAACTTCGGGCAAACAATAAGGAAGTGGTGCACGAGCAGGATGGTAATGTCGTGGTGATCAATACCTGCGGCTTTATAGACAATGCGAAGGAGGAGTCAGTCAATACTATTTTACAATACGTTCAACAGAAAGAAGATGGAATGGTGGACAAGGTCTTTGTGACCGGTTGCCTTTCTGAACGTTATAAGCCAGACCTCCAAAAGGAAATGCCAAATGTAGATCAGTATTTTGGCACTACGGAACTTCCTGGTTTGCTAAAAGCCCTGGGCGCCGACTATAAGCATGAACTCATAGGTGAACGCCTTACCACAACTCCAAAAAATTACGCATACCTAAAAATTGCCGAAGGCTGTGACCGCCCGTGTTCGTTCTGTGCAATACCGCTTATGCGCGGTGGCCATAAAAGCACGCCCATAGAAAACCTGGTCATTGAAGCTAAAAAACTGGCGGCAAACGGGATAAAAGAGCTTATTCTTATTGCTCAGGACCTTACGTATTATGGTCTTGATATCTATAAAAAACGAGCGCTGGCAGACTTGCTTCGGGAGCTTGTAAAGGTAGAGGGCATTGAGTGGATTCGCCTGCACTATGCGTTTCCTACCGGTTTTCCGGAAGATGTTCTTGACGTTATCAAAGAAGAGCCAAAAGTCTGTAATTATATTGATATTCCGCTACAGCATATTTCAACAAAAGTATTGAAATCCATGCGTCGCGGTACAACATATGAAAAAACGAATGCGCTCCTGAAAAAATTCAGGGAACAACTACCGGAAATGACTATTCGCACCACGTTGATCGTAGGTTACCCCGGTGAAACCCAGGAGGATTTTGAGCTTTTGCGCGATTGGGTTGAAGAAATGCGCTTTGAACGTCTGGGCTGTTTTACCTATTCCCATGAAGAGAATACCCACGCTTATAATCTTGAGGACGATGTTCCTGAAGAAGTGAAAATGGATCGCGCCAATGAAATCATGGCGATACAGTCGCAAATTAGTTGGGAGCTGAATCAACAGAAAATTGGCAAAGAATTTAAAGTGATCATTGATCGCAAAGAGGGCAACCATTACATAGGCCGTACCGAATTTGACTCCCCAGACGTAGATAATGAGGTGTTAATTGATGCTACGAAGTATTACCTTAAAACCGCGGAATTTACCCGTGTTAAAATTACTTCTGCCGAAGATTTTGACCTTTATGCAGAACCTTTAGAGGCGATAGAACCTACAAAACACCAACCAAGAAAGCTAAGAACAGCACATTCTTGATTGTTTTTTGCATCTGTAAACATTTGCGAAGTCATGATCTCATGGAGAATCCTTACTTTTTTTAGAATGCGATTGATTTAAACTAGTTTGTGAAGTGTAAAACTAGAAAATTTATCGTAATCCTTGTCAGGTCGAGTGGCCGACGGTAGGAGGTTGTATCGACACCCAGAGCCTTGGAATTTCTTTTTAACCAAATTGGGTAAATTTTCATATTTACCGCTAATTAATGCTTGTTTTTTGGCTCTTGACCAATTTTTGAGTTGTTTTTCTTTGACAATTGCTAAGGAAGCATCTGTAAATTCACTACAAAACAGCATTTAAGGGAAGTTTAGACGCAGTATTACTTTTTGGATTTTTTTCTTTGGTGATCTTGCAATCTTTAGCAGAGGTCTGAAGTAATCCCTGTGTAGTATGTTCCGTCTGCACAATTAAAAATGTAAACGGAATACATTTACATAAAATGACTATGTCAGGTCGAGTGGCCGACGGCACGAGGCTGTATCGAGACCTATTCCATAGCGCCTCTCGATACGTTTTTTCTTCCGCTATCACTTTAGAAAAAACACTCGAGGTGACTTTGGATACGTTTTTTCTTCCGTTATCGCTTTAGAGAAAACACTCGAGGTGACTCTTGATACGTTTTTTCCTCCGTTATCACTTTAGAAAAAACACTCGAGGTGACTACTGGTTAAATAAGAACTTTCCTGTCATCGCGTTCTATAACGCCGTCACGAAGACGTATAATGCGATGTGCATGTTCTGCGATATCTTCTTCGTGCGTTACAAGGATCACCGTGTTTCCTGCAGCGTGAATATCATCAAAAAGCCTCATAATTTCCACAGAAGTTTTAGAATCCAGGTTTCCCGTAGGCTCATCTGCCAGTATGATTGAAGGTTTATTGACCAGTGCACGCCCCACGGCAACACGCTGGCGCTGACCACCCGAAAGTTGGTTAGGCTTGTGGTCCATACGATCTGCAAGGCCCACGTCGGTTAAAACTTCCTGCGCGCGAACATGGCGCTCTGATTTAGAATAACCGGCATAAACCATGGGCAAAGCAACATTGTCTAATGCAGTAGTACGCGGTAAAAGGTTAAAAGTCTGAAACACAAAACCTATTTCTTTGTTGCGCACTTCGGCGAGTTCATCATCACTCATATCGCTCACATCCTTTCCATTTAAGACATAAGTCCCAGAAGTGGGCGTATCCAGGCAGCCCAGCAGGTTCATTAACGTGGATTTTCCAGAACCTGACGGACCCATAAAAGCAACATATTCCCCTTTATCAATATCCAGGTCTATGCCCTTGAGTACGTGTACGATCTCGTTCCCTAGCGGGAAGTCGCGTTTAATGTCCCTAATCTTGATTAAGTTGCCCATACGTTGCTTTTCGGTTTACCAGATCCCAATTTACGGGATTTTATTATAAGTACGACAGCGGCGGCAGATGTTACACATTTAAAGCCGTATTTTAAAGTGCTGCTTTTTTTCTTCTTTCCGGAAAAAAACAAAACCCAGCCAAAAACAGTCAATGCTAAGCTGTACCTGCGGGTGCTCTTTAATTATTTCCCAGGCTGCGGTCATCCCTTTTGACCAGTAAATATCATCAAAAATAAGAACTGTATCAGATGTTACGGTAGGCAATAGTGCGTTAAAATAATGCAATGTGGCCTCCTGACTGTGATTGCCATCAAAGTAGACTAAATCATAAAAATCTTCGGTTTTTCGGTCTAAAAAGGATGAAAACTGCTCGTTTTTGAGGGTCAACAGAGGGATTTTTAACGCAAGAAGTTTTTCTTTGGCAACATTTGCAATCTTTTCGCAGCCTTCCACGCTCGTGATTTTACCTGTTTCCGCAAGGCCAAACGCGGCAGTGGCCAGTCCCACAGAAGTCCCAAGTTCCAGCACATGTCTGGGCTTAAAATAAGCGGTCACGCGATAGAGCAGGCGCATGCGCTTATAGGTGGCTCCGGCGTTTTTTCCGAGCTCGGAAATCTTTCGTAAATCATCTTTAAAAACCCGCGAACCAGCGCCAAAATCGGTTATTTCAATCAATTTATTGTCAGTTATGACCGATTTTCGATAGGTTTTAAGTTTCGAATAAGCAGGGTGCGCCTGTTGATCATATAGGCATTTTGTCAAAAAAAGATATACAAAAGGAGTATGTACGCGGGGCAGGTGCGTGGATTTCCTTAAAAATTCCAGATATTTTTTTATGGAATATAAAGCATGTGACAAACCGGCTAGTTTTTAAACATAAAATACACCGCAAGCACTAGAAAGACACAGCCTATTAGATGGTTGAGCTTAAAGGTTTCTTCTTTAAAGGCGATGAGCATAAAAGCAACAAAGACGACGAGGGTAATTACTTCCTGAATGACCTTAAGCTGCAAAAGGCTAAAGGGCCCGCCATTTTCTTCAAATCCTATTTTATTTGCCGGTACCTGAAAGAGATATTCAAAAAGTGCAATCCCCCAGCTGATCAGTACCACACTAATGAGGCTAAGCTTACTGAACCATTTCCACTCCGCAAATTTCAAATGGCCGTACCAGGCCAGGGTCATGAATGTATTTGAGATAACGAGTAGGGCAATGGTCAAAAATGCTTTCATAGGTCACATTTCATAGGCATTAAACCGATAGTTCAAACCAGCGCTCCGTTTTCTGGTCAATATCATCCTGGATTTTTTGCAGCGCGATGGATGCGTCATTGATCTCTTCTCCAGACAATTCTGGATCAAGGAATTTCTTTTCCTGCTCAACCTTTTTTTGCTCCAGTTTTGCGATCTCTTTTTCCAGTCTGTTGTACTCTTTTTGTTGCTCGTGGGTGAGTGGGTTATCCTGCGTTTTCCAATTTTCCTTCGTTGTGGAACTTGAAGTTTTCGCTTCTTTTTCTGTGCTATCAGGGGCGCTGTCCGCACTTAGATCGTATGTTCTAAAGTCAGAATAATTACCGGGGAAATCTTCCACGATTCCGCTACCGCGGAAGACAAAAAGGTGATCTACGATCTTGTCCATAAAATACCTGTCGTGGGAAACAACGAGCAGGCAACCGGGAAAGTCCATAAGAAAACTTTCAAGCACGTTGAGGGTCACAATATCCAGATCGTTAGTGGGCTCATCAAGAATGAGAAAATTGGGATTCTGAATCAAAACCGTACACAAATAGAGTCTTTTTCGCTCCCCACCGCTCAGTTTTTCAACAAAATCATATTGTTTCTTGCGGTCAAACAGAAAACGCTCAAGCAACTGCCCTGCAGAAATCTGTCGCCCTTTTTTCAGTGGAATATAATCGCCAAACTCTTTAATGACATCAATGACTTTCTGACCAGGTTTAATGTTAATCCCCTTCTGTGTGTAGTAGCCAAATTGGATGGTCTCACCGATTATCACTTTACCATTATCAGCTTCCATTTTACCCGTAAGGATGTTCAGGAAAGTGGATTTTCCCGTACCGTTTTTACCAATGATCCCAATGCGCTCCCCCCGTTGAAAATTGTAATCAAACTGATCAAGAATTAGGCGCTCCTTGAACTTTTTGCTGACCTTGTGCAATTCAACCACTTTATTGCCCATACGCTCCATATTGAGCTCCAACTGCACTTCGTGATCCTGACGTCGCTTGCCGGCGCGCTCTTTGATCTCGTGAAAATCGTCTATACGGGATTTTGATTTGGTCGTACGTGCTTTGGGCTGGCGGCGCATCCAGTCCAGTTCTTTTTTAAAGAGCTGCTTGGCTTTCCCGGTTTCTGCCTCTTCCGCGCTTATGCGCGATTCGCGTTTATCCAGGTAATAGGAATAGTTTCCTTTGTAGCTGTAAAGATTACCGTCTTCCAGCTCAATGATTTCATTACATACCCGCTCCAGGAAATAACGGTCGTGCGTGACCATAAAAATGGTCAGGTTTTCTTTGGCAAAATAGGCCTCAAGCCACTCGATCATTTCCAGGTCCAGATGGTTCGTGGGCTCATCCATGATGAGCAGATCAGGTTTATGCAACAGCATATTTGCCAGGGCAAGCCTTTTTTTCTGGCCCCCGCTCAGTTTTTCCACTTTGCGGTCGAGATCGTCCAACTTTAACTGGGAGAGAATCTGTTTGTACTGGGTTTCAAAATCCCAGGCCTGCAACGCTTCCATTTTATCAAAAGCCTGCTGGTAAGCATCTGCGTCATCCATATTGACCAGCGCTTTTTCATAAGCGGCAATGGCAAGCAGGGTATCATTATCACTGTCAAAGATGGTTTGCTCTACGGTAAGGCTTCCGTCAAGGTCAGGTTCCTGGGCAAGAAAGGAGATTTTAATGCCCTTGCGGTAAATTACCTGGCCGCTATCTGGGTTTTCCTTACTGGCAAGAATATCGAGCAGGGAAGTTTTACCGGCTCCATTTTTAGCTATTAGACCTATTTTTTGATCTTGATTGATACCAAAAGAAAGATCATTGAAAAGAATTTTTTCACCAAAGGCTTTGGCAATGCCTTCCACCGAAACATAATTTATCGCGCTCATAGTCGCCAAAATTAGGCTTAAATTTTTGATTGAAGAAACTTAAAACCAGTCTAATAATTAGGCATTATTCGCCATTTTTTGCCGGTATTGCTGGTTTTTCACCCTTATAAACCCGTTTTAGGTTCAGAAAATTTTGTGGATTGGGTTTTAGACCGTGCACATCTTTGTGCACAAATTGAATGACCTCGTCATAATACAGAGGGACAAAAGGCGCTTTTTCAATTAAAATACTATCCATTTTCCTGTAGATTTCCTGGCGCTCTGTAATGGCTGTGATGCCAAAACTGTGTTCATACAGGGAATCATAATCGGTATTTTTGAAATGGGTATAATTGGGGCCGTTTGGGGTGAAATTCTTGCTGTAATATAAAGACAGGTAATTCTCGGCATCGGGGTAATCTGCGATCCAGCTTGCGCGAAAAGCATCCAGCTGCCCGGTAGATTTTAATTGCCGCAGGGTAGAGGGCGGCATCACATCAATGTCAATATGCAGGTTGATCTTGCCCAGTTCCCGCTGAATATACTCGCAAATATCAAGATATTGCGAGTTGGTCCCTATCGTGATACTGGGTGAAGTATTGCCGGTTTGCTTGATGTAGGCATCTATAAGTTGGCTCGCTTTGCCAGGATTATACTCGTATCCACTATTGGCCTGGTAGCCGGGCAGGCCTTTCGGAATAAAGCCGGCATCTGCTGGCATGCCTATACCATTGCGCAGGTACGTAATCATTTTTTGACGGTCAAAACCGTAGTTTAAGGCACGCCGAAGCAATTCTGAGCGCACTTCTTCTGACTTGCTTTCAAGAAAAAAACCGATGTATTCCGTATTTAAAAACGGGCCGGTGATGACTTTTACATTTTCGTCATATTTATCTTTTAATTCGCCCAGCGGGGTCAACAATTCATCTTTGTAAGAGGGATCTAAACTGTTTAAAAAGTCAAGGTTTCCCTGGGCAAATTGCAAAAATTCACTTTGCTTATCTGGTAGAAAGGTGATTGCTACGGCTTCCATATAAGGAAGCTGGCGCCCCTGCTTGTCTTTCTCAAAATACAGTTCGTTTTTCCGAAGTACAAGTTTTACGCCTTCCTGCCAGCGCTTGAATTTAAACGGACCCGTGCCAATGGGATTTGACCGGAAATCGCTCCCGTAAAATTCCGTTATTTCCTTCGGCACGACCGAGCAATACCGCATGCCCAGCATACCGATGAATGCGGGAAACGGTTTTTTTAAGGTGATGCTGAACATGCTGTCATTCAGCGCTTCGTAATGTTCTACATTGCTGAGCACCCAACTTCCCGGCGAAGCCACCCGCGCATCCTTGAGCCGGTCAAAACTGTAAGTAAAATCTGCTGCAACCACCTTGCGCGTACTATCTGGGGTTTTAAACTGCGCATGCTTGTGGAAATAAACCGCCTCACGCAGATAGAAAATATACGTTTTTGCGTCTTCTGAAACTTCCCAGCGCTTTGCAATATCTGGAACGATATTCAAACTGTCATCCTGCTGTACCAAACCGTTAAATAATTGGTTGGTGGGCCAGATTATAGGAGGGTTCCGGGCAAAAGCAGGGTCTAGCGTGGCAACATTGTAATGTTCATTATACCTAAAAACAAGTTTGTCCCGGTCCTTATTTTTCACATCAGTACAGGCGATGGTGCTTATCGCCAGCACGATACATAAGGAGAATGGAATTAAGTTATGGTGATTTTTTTTCAATTTTAGCATATGCCTGCCAGTAACTACCTTTGCAGTAAGGTAAAAAACAGCTGATTTTAATTGTGTTTCATGCGCAATAAAAGCGCTAACAAGGCGCAAATGTAACCAAAAAAACAACGAGTAAAATGAGTACCTCTGGTAAAAAAGTGGCATTTCATACCCTGGGCTGCAAACTTAATTTTTCGGAAACCTCTACGATCGCACGCGATTTTAGGGATGAAGGTTTTGAAAGGGTAGATTTTAGTGAACCGGCAGATATTTACGTGATCAACACGTGCAGCGTGACCGAAAATGCCGATAAGCGTTTTAAAAGTATCGTAAAAAAGGCTCAAAGTGTAAATCCAGATGCGTTTGTGGCCGCGGTGGGATGTTACGCCCAGCTCAAGCCTGAAGAACTTGCCGATGTGGATGGCGTGGACCTCGTACTGGGCGCTACCGAGAAATTTAAGATCACGCAATATCTCAATGACCTTAGTAAAAATGATTTTGGCGAAGTGCATAGCTGTGAGATACAGGATGCCGATTTTTATGTGAGTTCTTATTCCATAGGGGATCGTACACGGGCTTTTTTGAAAGTTCAGGATGGTTGTGATTACAAATGTACGTATTGTACGATTCCGCTTGCGCGCGGTATATCGCGAAGCGATACATTGCAAAATGTAGTCAGGAATGCAGAGCAAATCGCGGCACAGGACATTAAGGAGATCGTACTTACCGGAGTGAATATAGGGGATTACGGGAAAGGGGAATTTGGCAACAAAAAACATGAGCATACATTTCTGGACCTTGTAAAAGCACTTGATCAGGTAGACGGCATTGAACGTTTGCGCATTTCAAGTATTGAACCTAATTTATTGAAAGATGAAACAATAGATGTGGTTGCTCAGAGCAGGGCTTTTGTACCTCATTTTCACATTCCCCTGCAAAGTGGCAATAATGAAATGTTAGGTAAGATGCGCCGGCGTTATCGTCGTGAACTTTACGTGGATCGCGTGAACCGTATCAAGAAACTAATGCCAGACAGTTGTATAGGTGTGGACGTCATCGTGGGATTTCCCGGGGAAACTGATGCCCACTTTCTGGATACGTATACTTTTTTGCAGGAACTGGATATTTCCTATTTGCATGTTTTTACCTACTCTGAACGGGACGATACCCCCGCCGCAACTATGGAAGGCAGGATTTCCTTAAAAAAGAGGAAAAAACGCAGTAAAATGCTCCGTGGCCTTTCTGCCAAGAAGCGCCGGGCTTTTTATGAATCACAGTTGGATTCTACCCACGAGGTCCTTTTTGAGGGGGAGAACAAAAAAGGCTTTATACACGGTTTTACCGAAAATTATGTAAAAGTGAAAACACCCTGGGATCCTGCGCTGGTAAATACTACGCATGAAGTTCAGTTAAAAGAAATAGATGAGGATGGGCTCCTGCGCTTTTCTTTTACTGAAGAAAACCAAGGGGTTATGGCATAAAAAAACAGCTCAAAAGACCTGTTTTAGTCAAATTGAGCTGTTTTTAGTGTTTTTTAGGTTGTTTTTCGATAATAAGTGGTTGTTTCTTCTTAATAATCGCCAGTTACTTATCGATACAAGTGTTGAGAAAGCAGGTTTGTATATGCGTGAGAAATTAGATATTGATTCCTACCGGAAGCAGTTTTTTGTACTTTCTACGATTAGAGCGCATAAATTTTGCGATTTCCGGGCAGGTGGGAACCAGTCTGATTTCCCTGTCTTCTACTTCTTTGAAAACGGTGATGATAAAATCGTTCATATGCTCTTCGCTTCCTTCGGGCATTTTGATTTTGGTCAGAAAGATTTTCCGATCTTGCAGGGCATATTCGATTTTGGCTAATTTGCCATCAAAAGTAGTTTCAAATTGTCTCAAAAATTCATTATCGGTCAGTTCAATTTCGCTTATCACAGCCATATCTTTTGTTTTAAAGATTAATTACGTTAACAGATGGTTTTTTTGGATTTGAAGTAGTTGGTACTATTTTTTAACGTTTGTGCTTCCGTAAATTTACAGAAATTTAACGGTTTTTCAATAACAGTGAGTGTTAAAGACCAAAATATAAATATGATAACACCTGTCTATCTGATGCCGGGTATGGCCGCAAGTCCAGAAATATTTGAATCCTGGAAATTCCCTGAGCAGTACAAGATCTATTTGCTGCGCTGGGAAATACCCAAAACTGGAGAGACTATTGTCCAGTACGCCCAGCGTATGACCGAGCATATTGCGCATGAAAACCCTGTGCTGATAGGGGTAAGTTTTGGCGGAGTGATCGTACAGGAAATGGCCAAACTTATTCCGGTTAAAAAACTCATCATCATAAGTAGTGTCAAAACAAAATTTGAACTGCCCAGGCGAATGCGTTTATCCAGGAAGTTTAAATTGTATAACATTATACCGGTGAGTCTGGCAAAAAGTATGAAAAGTTGGTCAAAATACGCACCCAATAAAAAGATAGAATACCGCCTGGAACTGTATAAAAAATATCTTTCGGTTGATGATCCACATTATTTAAAATGGGCAATACGCGAATTGCTTTGCTGGGAACAAAATGACGCGCCAGAGGGAATCGTGCATATACACGGGGATGCTGACCCTGTTTTTCCTCATAAATACATTGGGGAGTGTGTGACCATACCTTCCGGAACCCACATTATGGTCATTACAAAATGGAAGTGGTTTAATGAGAACATACCTCGAATTATAGAAAATAATCAGTAATTTGCATTAAAGAAATTTTAACTATGAAAGCGATCAAATCAATATTTGCGGGTGTAGGAATTGTCGCAGTCGCGCTATTTTCCGTGCAGGCCGTACAGGATGCCCCAATTTCCAATAATACCACGTCTCAGGATGCTGGACAGGTTCAAAAAACAGAAGCTAAATCTCAGGAAGGAAATCCTAAAAACCTTGTACAGGGCTATAATGTGTATGCCATCCCATTGCCCAAGTCTGTCAATTTTGCCGGCGAGCCAGCTCCACTCAATGATCCTGACATACGGGAGCGTCTGGACAGGGAATTACTGGTAAATACATACTGGCAATCTAATGGACTGTTGCTTATAAAGCGGGCCAATAAATATTTTCCCATTATAGAACCTATCCTCAAAAAAGAAGGGATACCAGACGATTTTAAATATCTGGCAGTAATAGAAAGTGGACTCACGCATGCTGTTTCACCGGCAGGCGCACGTGGTTTTTGGCAGCTCATGCCGGGTACCGGTAAAGATCTGGGACTTGAAGTGAATGATAATGTGGATGAACGTTATAATGTGGAAAAAGCAACAGTGGCTGCCTGTAAATATCTTAAGGATTCCAAGAAGAAATGGGGCACGTGGACGCTTGCCGCCGCTGCATATAATGCTGGGAACAGAGGTATTGACAGACGTCTAGAGGAACAAGATGTAGCTAGTTATTACGATCTGCTTTTAGGTGAAGAAACCGGTCGTTATGTGTTCAGGATATTAGCTTTAAAAGAGATTATGGGAGATCCGGCTAAGTTTGGCTTTAATTATACGCAGGACGACCTTTACCAGGAAGTACCTACATACAAAGTCAAAGTAGATACCGCAGTAACCAATTTTGTGAAGTTTGCGCAGGGTTATGATATCAACTATAAAATCCTGAAAATCCACAATCCCTGGTTGCGGGAGGATCACCTAAATAATTCTTCCGGTAAAGAGTACTTTATAGAAATACCAAAAAGTGGATATTATAGTCCGGCAGTGGGGAACTAAAAATACCAGAAGTTGCAGAAAATGACTTTTTGTTACTTCTTGAAAAGAGCTGCTTTCTTTCTATTTTGAGGATTACTGATTACCAAATAGCCAATTTTAAAACTAAGTTTAAAAAAGTTTTGAAATTGGCTATTGCTTTATAGAAGATTTAGGTTGGTTAACATCACGCCGGGCTATGTTCTACTCCGTAGCACTTTCCATGCTACGAAGTTTGGGAGGTTTTCGGTGAAGGGTGCCTTGCTCATATGCGTAGGTAAGTTTAATCAGGACGGGTTCTGAAAACATCCTGCCCAGAAACTGAATACCAGCCGGTAAATTTCCTTCAGTAAAACCCATGGGCACCGTAAAAGCTGGCTGACCGGTATGCGGAGCGATCACCTGACTGTTATCGCCTTTGTATTCTTCCTGAAAATGGGCGATCGTGGCTGGTTTATTATTCCAGCTGGGGTATACCAGGGCATCTAATTGCAGGGAATCCATCGTTTTTTCTATAGCTTCCCGAAAAGCAATGCGACGCGTATCATGATAGGCATCGCCGCACGCGGTATTAATTGTATCACCTGCCTTATCGCTTTCCGCGGAAGCATCAAGGCGCTGCCTGGCAAAATCAGAACTGCTGCCTACACGAATAATATCCTGTATGGTTTGCATACTTTCATCCTTAACATAAGTGGCCAGGTACTTTTCAACATCATTTTTAAACACAGAGCACCATTGATCTTGTCTCAACACCTCAAAATTTAGAATAGTAACGTCATCTACAACCTGCGCTCCCAGGGAATCTAAATCATTCAAGGCTTTTTCAAATAATTCATGAACTTCGGGGTCTGGATTATGGTCACTTAATTGCCTTAAAACACCGATTTTAGCACCTTTTAAGCCATTTTTTAGAAGAAATTGAGTGTAATTTCCCGGGATTTTTCCTTCGGAATTTACGGTTATGGGATCCTTAGGATCGATTCCGGCCATGACCTGCATAATTTTGGTAGCGTCTTCAACCGTTCTGCCCATGGGACCTACCACATCGTTGCGCAGGTATAGTGGAATGATCGCGCTTCGGCTTATCAATCCTAAAGTGGTACGGAAGCCCACAAGATCGCAATGAGCTGATGGCCCCCTGATGGAATTTCCGGTATCTGTACCCAGGCCTATTACAGCAAAATTGGCGGCAACCGCTGCGGCCGTACCGCCACTGGATCCTGCCGGCACGTAGTCTAAATTATAGGGGTTGCGGGTAGTGCCCGCTGTAGAACTTTCGGTGTGCATGGGACTAAAGGCCCATTCCGCCATATTGGTCTTTGCTAGAATGATAGCCCCGGCATCAATTAGTTTCTGAACCACAAAAGCGTTTTCTTCAGGAATAAAATCCTGAAGTGCACGTGAACCGCCGGTTGTGGCAAGCCCTTTGGTATTTATATTATCCTTTATCACAATGGGAATACCCTGCAAAGGAAGCAGGTTTCCGCTTAAAGCATAGCGTGAGTCCTGTTCCCGGGCAATTTTAAGGGCATCTGGATTGATTGTCGTAATTGCATTTGTAAACGTATCCAGCGTCTTGATGCGGTTCAAATACGCTTTTACCAGATCTTCACTGGTAAATTGGCCTTCCCGATATGCTGTATGTATATCGGGAATAGTTAATTCCAGCACTTCAACCTGTTTAGGTTGCGTTTTTTGATCCCTATTTTTACATCCATAGACAAAGAGCGTTAGAAGGCAAATAGCAAAGAAGCGGATGTGAAGTCTGTTCATTTTTTGAAATTTCTTATCATTAAAAGAAAGCGTTAGGAAACCCTCATTTTTTATTATTGAATGATTTGTCTGGAAAGGCAGGTGGTGCCGGTACTTCCCGAGGATCTTTAGCAATTTGCTCCTTGAGAAAATCTATTGCAGCCTCTAATTGCGCATCTTTTCCCTCAAAAGTAGCATGGGGAAGATTGACAATTTCAATATCAGGTTCAAAACCATGTCCCTCGATTAACCATGTGCCTTCTTCCCCATACACACCGTTCATAGGTGCCCTGGCCAGTCCGTTGTCGCTCAACCGGTTGCTATTGCCCAGCCAGATCTCACCGCCCCAGGTGCGCGTTCCTATTGCGGTACCCAGCTTGAGCCTTTTAAAGCCTTCCGCGAACGCTTCACCATCTGATGCCGTATGCTCATCTACCAGAATCACGATATGACCCCTAAAGGCGTACTGCATGTTCCAGTAAGGTTTGCCAGCGCGGCCTTTCCAGTACATCCAGGGTTGGCGGAGTAATTTTTCAAGAATAAAACTTTCAATATTTCCCCCGCGGTTATGCCGTACATCAATAATAAGGCCTGCACGGTTGAAAACCGGGTAAAACTCGCGGTACCATTGATTGATATCGTTACTGCCCATGGCTTGCAGATGTACATAGCCCACATTGTCATTCGTTTGTTTCTCTACCTGACGGCGACGGGAATATTCCCAGTCACGGTAGCGCAGACTATAACTATTGGCTATAGGTACGACGATCATATCTCTGGTTTTACCCTCGCGGCTCACGCGCAACCGAACTTGTTTGCCGGCTTTGTTGCGTATGAGTTCACCAAGGTCTATTGCACTCAAGGTAGGTTTTCCATTAATTTTTGTGATTATGTCCCCTTCTTCAATATCAAGAAAAGGATCATCCAGGGGTGCGCGCTCATCAGGATAATCTGGATCTGCTTTATAGATGTGCTCAATTTTGAACCCGCCGGCAGCCTCATCCCTGCTAAAACGTGCACCAAGATCTGCGACACCTATATCTGTATCATCATCACGTAGGTCACCACCGTGAACGCTCGTGTGCAAAGCAGCAAGTTCGCCCACAAAACGACCTATTAAATCTGATAGTTCGCTACGTGTGGTAATACGATCTACGAGCGGCAGGTATTTAGTATACATCGCTTTCCAGTTGACGCCGTGCATATTCTTATCGTAAAAATAATCACGTTCCATACGCCAGGCATCTGTAAAAAGCTGTTTCCAGTCCTCTTTGGGTACGATGGAAAACTTCCAGCTGCTCAGGTCTATTTTATTCTTGCTCAATTCATTGATCGCATCTGTACCCGCCGGCACCATATAATAATCTTTGTTTTTGCTGATTAGCATTTTTGTGCCATCTTCCGTAAGGTCAAAACTGCTGAGATCTTCTACCAGGGTTTTCAATTTAATTTCTTCATTGTCAATTTTTAAGGCCATGAGGTTCGTTTTTGCGTCAGCCCCTGTAGCTGTAGAGAGCATGTAAATAGCTTTTTCAGTCACTTGCAGGCCACGATAATTGCCTGGCTGTATGGGTACTTCAGCAATGCGCTCGCTGATGTTTTCTTTATCAATGACTACCTTTTTGCTTTTTACGTCTGGTTTTTCCTCTTCCTCATCATTTTTCTTTTCTTTTTCAGTGTCAGCATCGCTGTCCATTTTATCCGTGAAAAGTTCGTCATTGGATCTAAAAGGGGAGCGGGTAACTTTTTGAAGGGCAATATGATAGAGTTTCTCACTCGCGTCAAAAAAGGGTTCTGGTTGTCTGCTGCCCCATGGCGCTCCTACGAGAGTATTAAAATTACGGTCTGAAAGGAAATAAATAAATTTTCCGTCAGGGCTCCATTGCGGGTAACGGCTATTGGCGCGGTCTGTGGTGATGGGAAATGTTTCTTTATCATCAATACCGTAAATTTCAACCTGAGCCATGGTATTTTCTGCAACCTGCGAAAAAGCCAGGTATTTGCTGTCAGGGGACCAGGAATAGGAATAAATACCTTCTTCTGTAGTGGATATTTTTTTACTATTGCCCGTTTCAAGATTCAGGATGAACATGTTGTTTTCCAGATCATCGTAAGCGAGCCATTTCCCATCGGGAGACGGCTCTCCGCCAAAGCGCAGGACTTTCCCATCACTGGTAATTGCTTTTGAAGGGTTCATCCCATTGGCCGGCATACGGATGAATTCGAATTCACCACTTTCATCGGACAATGTGATAATCTGTTTTCCATCTGCCGAAAAGTTGGCATCCCGGTAGCGTACACTTTCTTTATCGGTAAATTCAACAAAGCGACCCGAATCAACTGGAGCGACAAAAACCCTTCCGCGGGCGGTGATCACAACGTGGGTGCCGTCCTTATCAGGATTGACTGAGGTAATGTAATTTTCTGGATCATCTACCCATTTTTCGCGCAGCTGATCCAGATCTGAAGCCAGGGTGATATTAATTTTATGGGTTTTATCAGTCTGTAGGTTGTAATTCCATAAGTCAGCACCTAATTGATATACAATAGTATTGTTATCTAGAGAAGCATAGCGAATATCAAAACCAGTATGATGGGTATGCTGTTTAAAATCTGATCCTGTATCTGTCATAGACCAGATATTCATAATCCCATCGCGGTCACTTATAAAATAAACACGGTTCTCATGCCACATGGGGTGGTGGCTTTCCCCGTCGTAATCTATTGTAAGTTTCACAGCTTCCGCACTGCCATTTATAAATTTCCAGATTTGACGTGCGGTGCCACCTTTATAACGCTTGGTTACGTTGCCATGATACGATGGCCGTACAAAATATACGATCTCGCCCGTATTATCATAACTGGCCTCACTTGCCTGGCTCAATGGAACGCGTGCTATCTTTTTACTCTTTAAATTAATTTTCACCAATTGGCGATCTGGAAGCGTGGCGTATGCCCGTGTATCATAAACTAAATCGCCACTGGGCGTCCACCCATTTACAAGAGAAGCATCACTCTCATAGGTCCAACGTTGTGTAAGTCCACCGGCGAGGGGCATGGTATAAACTTCATCAGGACCTTCATAACTGGCGGTATAGGCCAGGGTTTTACCGTCTGGAGAAATTTTAGGGTAGCTTTCTTCCTCAGCATGCGTGGTAAGGCGTTGCGCCGTTCCGCCAGTTAAGGGCACCGTCCAGAGATCTCCTTCTGCTGAAAAAACCACGGTGTTGCCATGCACATCTGGATATTGATAATAACCTTCAAAACCCTGAGAAAAGGCATTTTTTGGCAGTATGGATGTTAAAAATAAAATAAAAAGTACTGGTTTTATGGTCATATATGTAGTTATTTTTAGGTGTCTGGGAATTAAGAAAATGGGTACATACTATTTGAAAACTACTCTAAAAATGGATAAATACGACTAAAAAACATTGATTTTACCGAATTTAAGCCAATAAGCTAAAGATTTAACGAATGTATTAAATTGGTCGTCCGATTTTGAGAAAACAGAAATTTTGTAAAACAAATCCCAGAGATAATCTTGGTTTTGAAGTCCTAAGTGTAAGATGCCAAATTTTATATTCACTACCGTTCAAAATAGTGTGACGTCCATAAGAGAACGTAGTTATTTATTTTAGAATTTGAAATTTAAAACACAAAAAAATACCCCACAGATTTTAAAATCTGTGGGGTATTTAATACATATAAAATAAAATGTCAATATGCTTTGGATGGAAACATATCCCAAATCATTTAAAAATTTAAGCATAAGGATTATCTCCTTCCTCCACGGCCATAATGTTGCTTTGGCATGTTAGAAGCTTTTTTCATTTGATCTTTCATCATCTTTATTTGTTCGTCAAGCATATTGTGCTTGTCCAGGCTTTTCGCTTCTTTTAAGAGCGTATCTGCTTCGCGTTTTCTGTTCTTTGCCATGGCGATTCCGGCCAGGTTCATTTTGGCCATTGCCAGATCGGTATCCATGCTTAAACCCAGGGAAATTGCCTTTTTGAAATACTTTTCTGCCTGGTTCATATTGGTCTGGGAAATCATAAGACCATTAAGGTAATTATAATAGCCTTGTTGTTTTGTGGTGAGTGCCCCTTCTGGATTTTTAATTTTATCAAGCCATTTTTTTGCACCATCAAAATCCTGTTTCCTTAGACGCAAAAACGCCAGGATGATGATCTCGTTCTTAAAATAGAGTACGATAAAGATTAGCGAGAGCAATACGAGCATGATGCCGTTGCCAATCTCCCGATCTATGAATTGCCAGATGGCCAGACCAAGTACAAGGGCAAAAAGAACTAATTTTATATTTTTATTGAACATAGGTTGGTTTATTTTAATTGGCAGGTGCTTTTTGCTCCAGGACCAATACTATTTTTAACGGTTTGCAAAGTTAGGAAAAAGTATTGCAAATAATTTAAACTTTCCATTTGGTCAACAAAAAAGTCTTTGTATATTTGCGCCCAGAATTTCGGGAAACCGGTTTTAATTTAAGCAAGCAAGTAAGAACATCTAAGAAGATATAAAATGAAAAGAACGTTTCAGCCTTCCAAAAGAAAAAGAAAAAACAAACACGGCTTTCGCGAGCGTATGGCCTCTGCAAATGGACGTAAAGTTCTTGCACGTAGAAGGGCAAAAGGAAGAAAAAAACTTTCTGTATCTTCTGAGTTACGACATAAAAGATAAGCACAATGTTTCAATGTGTTGATATAAAGGTGTTACTTTTTTAAGTAACGCCTTTTTTTATAAGCTATCCATACTTATTTTTAAGCCAAAACAACTTTTACAATGCCTAAAAACCAAAATCTTAAATCTATTTTAATTGTAGGATCTGGCCCTATCGTCATAGGGCAGGCCTGTGAGTTTGACTATTCTGGAACCCAGGCCATTCGCTCCCTAAAGGAAGATGGCATAGAGACCATTTTAATAAACTCGAACCCGGCAACCATCATGACAGATCCGTCTATGGCAGATCATGTGTATTTATTGCCGCTTACCACAAAATCTATAGTAAAGATCTTAAAAGAGCATCCTCAAATTGATGCCGTTCTTCCTACCATGGGTGGGCAGACCGCGCTCAACTTGTGTATTGAGGCTGATGAAAAAGGTATCTGGAAGGATTTTGGTGTAAAAATGATAGGCGTTGATATAGATGCCATAAATGTTACCGAAAACCGGGATCTTTTTAAGGATCTCATGATAAAAATAGGTATTCCCGTAGCACCTGCAAAAATTGCCGGAAGTTACCTTAAAGGGAAAGAAATTGCTCAGGAATTTGGCTTTCCGCTGGTGATTAGACCGTCTTTTACCCTAGGTGGTTCTGGTGCCTCGTTTGTGCACACGGCAGATCAATTTGATGAACTCCTTACGCGCGGCCTTGAGGCTTCGCCCATTCACGAAGTCCTTATTGATAAAGCCCTCCTGGGGTGGAAAGAGTACGAGCTGGAACTATTGCGCGATAAGAACGATAATGTGGTTATCATCTGTACCATAGAAAATATGGATCCTATGGGGATTCATACCGGTGACTCGATCACCGTGGCGCCGGCAATGACACTCAGCGACACCACATACCAGAGAATGCGCGACATGGCAATCAAAATGATGCGCAGCATAGGTGACTTCGCTGGTGGTTGTAATGTACAGTTCGCGGTAAGCCCAGATGCTAATGAAGATATAATTGCCATTGAGATCAACCCAAGGGTTTCCCGTTCTTCGGCACTTGCCTCTAAGGCCACCGGTTATCCCATTGCAAAAATCGCCTCAAAACTAGCAATTGGTTATACGCTTGATGAGTTGGATAACCAGATCACAAAATCCACATCGGCACTTTTTGAACCTACCCTTGATTATGTTATCGTTAAAATCCCACGTTGGAATTTTGATAAATTCGAGGGAAGTGAGCGCACATTAGGCTTACAGATGAAATCAGTAGGCGAGGTTATGGGTATAGGCCGCTCTTTTCAGGAGGCGCTTCATAAAGCCACTCAATCCCTGGAAATAAAGCGTAACGGACTAGGTGCAGATGGTAAAGGCGAGACCAATTACGAGGAAGTTATTGAAAAGCTTACGAACCCCAGTTGGGATCGCGTATTTGTGATCTACGATGCCATACAAATGGGCATTCCATTGAGCCGTATCTATGATATTACCAAAATTGATATGTGGTTCTTAAAGCAGTTTGAAGAACTGAATGCGCTTCAAAAAGAGATCACAAAATATGATATTGATTCGCTCTCTGCAGATTTAATGCTTGAGGCAAAACAAAAAGGTTTTGCAGACAGACAGATCGCCTTTATGCTTGAATGTCTTGAAAGCGAGGTTTATAATAAACGTGACGAACTTCAGATCAATAGGGTTTATAAACTTGTAGATACCTGTGCAGCAGAATTTGTTGCGCAAACCCCTTATTTCTACTCTACTTTTGAAAATCAAATGCAGTTAAAAGGTGGTAAACCTTTTTCTGCCAATGAAAGTAAGGTAAGCGACAAGAAAAAAATTGTGGTTCTGGGATCTGGTCCTAACCGTATAGGCCAGGGAATAGAGTTTGATTACTGTTGCGTGCACGGTGTACTCGCTGCGGCTGAGTGTGGCTACGAGACCATCATGATCAACTGTAATCCTGAGACCGTTTCTACCGATTTTGATGTTGCGGACAAACTCTATTTTGAACCCGTTTTCTGGGAACATATCTATGATATTATCCGTCATGAAAAGCCGGAAGGTGTTATTGTTCAGCTGGGCGGACAAACCGCATTGAAGTTGGCGGAAAAGCTTGATCGTTACGGTATCAAAATAATAGGAACAAGTTTTGAATCGCTGGATCTTGCCGAAGACCGGGGCAGTTTTTCCAGGTTGTTGAAAGAAAATGATATTCCTTACCCAGAGTTTGATACTGCCGAAACCGCGGAAGAAGCACTGGCGGTAGCAGATTCGCTAGACTTTCCTATTTTGGTCCGTCCTTCTTATGTTTTAGGTGGACAGGGTATGAAAATCGTGATCAACAAGGATGAGTTGGAAGAAACGGTTGTTGACCTGTTGCGTAAAATACCCAATAATAAACTCTTACTTGACCATTATCTGGATGGTGCTATTGAGGCCGAAGCAGATGCGATTTGTGATGGCGAAGATGTGTATATCATAGGGATTATGGAGCACATAGAACCTTGCGGAATCCACTCAGGCGATTCACATGCCCTGCTTCCTCCATTTACGCTGGGCGATCTGGTCATGCAGCAAATAAAAGACCATACACAAAAAATCGCCCTTGCGCTGGGTACGGTGGGACTGATCAATATCCAGTTCGCCATTAAGGACGATGTGGTTTATATCATTGAAGCCAACCCACGTGCTTCGCGTACCGTTCCATTCATTGCCAAGGCCTATGGGGAGCCTTATGTAAATTATGCGACCAAGGTCATGCTAGGGGCGAAGAAGGTGAAAGATTTTGATTTTAAACCTCATTTAGACGGTTATGCGATCAAACAACCTGTTTTCTCTTTCAACAAATTCCCGAAAGTAAATAAAAAATTAGGTCCAGAAATGAAGAGTACGGGCGAGAGTATCCTCTTTATTGATAATTTAAAGGATGACGAGTTTTACGATTTATATGCACGCAGAAAGATGTATTTAAGCAAATAAAAGAGGAGGAAAAGGCGGTTGTCTGATCAAGTCTTAATTCGGTATTAAATTGGGCATGGTTTTAGCTTGATGTAATCCTATTGACTACTTTTGCATCAAGTTAAATCACCCCATATGTAATGAAAACTACCTTTTTTCTCTTATTTTTTATTTTGTTTACTGCCTTTTCTTTTGGGCAGACCACGTACGATATCACCTGGCAACAGGATGTAAATGGAACCAATGCCAGTCTGGAAATTCAAACCGGGGACACCGTGCGTTGGATCTGGGGAAATGAGGCGCCGCACAACATTGTAAGCAGTGACGAGGATGCTCCAAACGACTTCGGTTCTGAAACAATAATCCAGGAGGGTTATGTGTATTCCTATACTTTTACTGAACCTGCGGTAATAGATTACATTTGCAACGTGCATCCGGGAACGATGTTCGGGACGATTACCTCAAGTAAAAATATGAATGCCGAAAAAGCAGAAGCGCTTGATTTTAAAATTTATCCCAACCCTGTAAAAGATCGTATTTTCTTTCAAAATCAAACCAATAGTGAAGAATTGGAAATTACTGTATTTGATGTTTTGGGAAAAGTGGTGAAACAGGAACGTCTCAATAATGCGACCATGCGCAACGGTGTAGAAGTAAGTTCCCTTAAAAGGGGGATTTATCTCGTGCAGGTAGATAATGGCAGGGATTCATTTACACAAAAACTAATTAAAAATTAAACATACAGAAATTCAATTTCAAGCTCTTGTTGAAAGAATAAACCTTCGGAATTGTTTTTAAGATAACCCCAAAAATAAAAAAACCTCCAGACGGAGGTTTTTTTATTTTTGGGGTTATTTTGAATTGCTAGCTGATATCATACTCTACTTTTATATTATGGTTTTTCAGTTCTTCAAGATATTCTTTTGAAGCAAAATCAGTAGCCTTAAATTCATTCTTCCGCTTTCCTTTCATTTCCTGACGTTTCATGCTTTTTACAAACCTGCGAATATCGGTTTCAGTCAGTAAAATAAGTCCGGGAACGGGAACACTATCCCCGGCGTCATCTTTCGCGACCATGGTAAAATAGGAGGAATTACAGTGTTTTATTTCCCCGGAAGAAATATTTTCTGCCTCTATCCGAATACCGATCACCATAGAAGTGCGTCCCACATAATTAACTGACGCTTTCAATACCACGAGTTCGCCCACTTCTACCGGCTTTAAAAAGTCAACTGTGTCTACAGAAGCGGTCACGCAATAATTACGGGAATGTTTTGAGGCGCAGGCAAAGGCAATCTGGTCCATTAAGGACAGGATATAGCCGCCATGTATTTTACCTGAGAAATTAGTATAGGAAGGCAACATGAGCTGGCTCATGGTAATCTGGGATTCAGAAATATTCTTGAATTTTTTCTGCATAGAAAAAGATACTACGTGTTTATTTTCGGTTGAAGTGCGGTGAATTTTCCTGTGTAACATCGTTTACAAAATACTTGCTGTCACCCCAGAAAAAAAATGTAGAAAAACGTTCCACATAATTCAGTTTTACATAACTGCCTTGATATTCCTTCAGCTTTTCAATGACTTCCGGTTTGTTGTCAAGCACGGTGAAATCAAAAATTTGTGCACCACTAATGCCCTGACTTATCTGGCCTTCCCAGGTTTTTACAACAAATCCCTTATGACTGAATTTTATAAGTTCACCGGCGCGCGTTCCTTCACTGTACGGTACAAAGTAGACGAATGAGAAAAAGAGGATAAAGAGTACTATAAGGCCACCAAGTATAAAAATTAGGGTTCTTTTCATGTGTTTTTTATTTGTTATCTGTTGGTTTTAAATGGTTTTGTGGGAGGTTTTCCAGTAAATTAGGGGCGATGCTCTTACTGGTTTTTGCACCCAGTCGTTTCAACTTTTCCACCCGTTGTACCAGATTTCCTTTTCCTGTCAACTTTTTAAGGGCGTTTTCAAAACTGTTTTGAACGGTTCCCATTTGCCTGTCGATCTTTAGGAGTTCGTCTGTTAAAGTACTAAAAGAATCGTAGAGCTTGCCCGCCTGGGTAGCAATTTCGAGCGTATTTTTTTTCTGTTTATCGTTTTGCCATAGATTTTCTACCAGTCGTAGCGCCGCAAGTAAGGTAGAAGGGGTGACAATAATCACCTGTTTGTCAAACGCCATTTCATACAATTGCGGGGCATGCGCCGAAGCTATTGCAAAAGCAGCCTCTACAGGGATAAACATAAACGTCGTATCTGGACTCTCTTCAATAAAATACGGGTAATTTTTTGCGCTCAATTGATCAATATGCCGTTTGATGGATTGAATATGTTGTTTTAAATGTGCCCTTTTCAGATCTTCATCCTCTTCGGAAACAAAACGCTCAAAAGCGGTGAGCGATACTTTGCTGTCCACCACCATTTTTTTGCCATCGGGGAGGTGAATAAGCACATCGGTTTGTAGGCGGCGCCCGTTCTCACTGGCGTGGCTATCCTGAATTGTATATTCCCTGTCTTTTTCCAATCCTGACTTTTCAAGTACGCGTGTCAGTATCACCTCGCCCCAATTGCCCTGCATTTTTGAATCGCCTTTCAATGCTTTGGTCAGGTTGTCTGCATCGCGGCTCATTTGCATGTTCAATTCTGCCAGGCCTTTAATTTGCTGTCGCAATTCGCCGTGGCGGCCCAAACTTTCTTTATTCGTGTCCTCTACTTTTTTCTCAAAACTATTTATTTTTTCCTGAAGGGGTTTGAGGATATTATCTATGTTTTCTTTGTTCTGAAGGGTAAATTTGGTCGATTTTTCATCGAGTATTTTACTGGCGACCAACTCAAAATCTTTAGTAAACCGAGCCTGTAGCTGTTCAAGTTCGCCGGTTTTATCTGTCATACGCTGTTTGAGGTGTTCCAGTTCTACCGTTCGGCGCGTAAGATGTTGTTGAATGCTGCTGGTTTCACTGAGCAGGTTGTTCTTTTCATCCTGTATATCCTGAAGTTGGCGTTCTGCCTTTTGCAAATTCAAAGCTTGTAAATTCAGCCTTTCGGTAAGTTTGCTAAGTTGTGCGTTTTTCCTGGCATTTGCGATCAAAAAACCTATTAAAACCCCTAAAATCAATGCTGCGGAAGCAACGATAAGCGATAAAAAAGATAGGTTCATAAGTACAGACTTGGTTTCAAAGATACATATTTGTACAGGCAAATATTCTTAAGATAAATCTTATTTTTTGAGGTAAAAACGGACTGTTTTCGGGTCAAAACCGATGATTTCCTTCGGAAACAGACCAGAAAAAGTGCCATTTTCCACTAATTTTTCAGGAGTATCCATGATGCATTTTTTTTCCTGGAGCACGAGCATTTTATCACAGAGCGGAAGGATCAATTCAATATCATGACTCGAGAACAGAATGGTCGTTCCTGTCGTGGTACAAATATGTTGCAAAAGCTTGAGCACCGAAGCTTTGTGGTGCAAATCAAGATGCGTTGTAGGTTCATCCAGAATGATAAGGCTCGTCTCCTGAGCAAGTGCGCGGGCGATGAGCGCGCGCTGCAGTTGGCCATCACTTAAACGGTGGCATTTTTCATTTTTTAAGGCCTGCATTTCGGTGGCGGTAAGCGCGTTGTTAATGCTTTTTATATCATTTTTATTGAGATTTCCCAGCCAGTTGGTGTAGGGCTGTCTGCCCAGAGCGACAAGTTCTGCAACGCTGAGGTTTTTAGAAATAGGCTGCCCGGTAAGTACCACGCTGATTAGTTGTGAGCGCTTTTCGGCAGAAATACTTTCCAACTTTTTTCCTTCTAAAAAAATCGTTCCGTGCAAAGGCTTCTGCAAACCGGAAAGACTGCGCAACAAAGTGGATTTACCTGAACCATTAATGCCCACGAGCCCTATAAGCTCCCCTTTTTGGAATGAAATAGTTATACCGGAAACAATCTCTTTTTGTGTCGCATTCGGGGAATAACCCACGCTAAGATTTTTAGTCTTTAAAACCGGATTTATGGGTGTTTTATGTTGGTTTTTGTCCATATTAAAAGATCAATCTCTTTTTTCTGATCAATAACCAGATCACGACCGGTGCGCCCAGAAGGGAGGTTATGGCATTGATGGGCAACGTAAAAGAATGAAAAGGCGCCTGCGCAATACTATCACAAATAAGCATAAGGAGCGCGCCACCCATAAGCGAGGCCGGCATAAGCACCCAGTGGTTTGCCGTATTAAACAACTGCCTGATCAGGTGGGGGACGGCAAGGCCCACAAAGGCGATAGGACCGGTAAAAGCGGTGAGGCTCCCAGCGAGAATGCTTGTTGCAATAATAACGATAAGCCGATTTCTTTTCAAGGAGATTCCCATGGTTTGTGCATAGAGGTCGCCAAGTAGCAAACTGTTTAGGCTTTTTAAAATACTGAAAGCCATTAAAATCCCCATGCCGTAGCAAATGGACAGAATCCCTATACCGCTCCACGAAATATCGCCCAGACTGCCAAAAGACCAGAAAATGTAGCGCTGCAGCTCGCTCGCCGGACTAAAATAAGCCAAAATACTAACTACGGCAGAAGTAAGGCTGCCAAACATAAGCCCGATAATGAGCAGAGCCATCGCATCACGAACCCGTGCCGCCACCGATACCACCACGGCCAGTACCAAAAAACTTCCCAAACTGGCAGCTAAAATCAAACCCCAACTTCCGCTAAAATAGCTTGCCGAAATGCCCAAAAAACTTCCGCCCAGAATAAAAATGGCCACGCCCAGACTGGCGCCGCTGCTTATTCCCAGCACAAAAGGTCCCGCCAGCGGATTCTTAAATAAGGTTTGCATCATGAGTCCGGCGGCTGCGAGTCCGCTACCGGTCATAAGTGCGGCAAGCGCTTTGGGAAGGCGGTAATCAACAATAATATACTGCCAGGCTTCTTTAGAAACTTCCTGACCCGTGATTCCATAAAGGATTTCAACAAGCGGAATATGTACCGATCCCAACCATAAATTGGCCAGAAATGCGAGCATTAGAAATAGCCCCAGGGTGAGAAATAAACCTTTATTTTTTATGTTATGGCTCAAGGGGCGCGTAAAAATGAGGTTTGTAATCAGGAAAAAGCGAAGGGTGCAAAATAGCGGCAAGATCGTTAAGGACCCAGTCAGGCCTGTTTGGAGCGAGTTCATAATAGATCAAACCTCCCGTCGCTCCTTTTTTTGAACCAAAACCAAATACCTTGTGGTTTTTAAAAGCTTCAAACTGGGCGTAAACAGCACTGGCATCTTGAAGTGAATTATAAGATTCAAAGGAGTTTGGCGCGATCCAGAAATCGGCTTTCTGGGCAGTGTCAAGCACCTCTTCCAGGCTTAAGGAAAGGCTGCCCGTGCCCGTTGTCTTCTTATATAAATAATCACCGTGCGCATCTTCAATAAGTTTTGCCGCCCAGCTATCACCTTTTGGCATATACCAGACATCTTTGAACATGGCGCCGCTTAAAACCGTGGGGCTTTCTTTTGAATTGGCGACTTTTTCTTTGATTTGAGAATAGTTTGCTACGATGGAACTGAATATGGAATCACCCATTTCCTGTTTGTCATAGAAAGCGGCGAAAAACTTTATCCATTCTGCTTTTCCCAGCGGATCATGTTCTACCCAGTCCCCATTGTAAACTACAGGAATACCCGCTCGGGTTAGGGAAGCAAGCGCTTTATTCTCTCCTTCCACACCAAAACTCACCACCACATCAGGATCGAGATTGATCGTGGTTTCTGTATTGATTGATTCGTTTTGTCCCAGTTCCTTAATTTTACCGGCATCGATTAATTTTCTGGTTTTTTCCGAAGAAATATAATCCAGATTGGGAAAGCCTTTTAAGGTATTTTCCACGCCCAGCATTTCCAGCGACGGGATGTGCGTGGTTGAGGTCACGACCATATTTTTAACAGGGATGTGGATCACTGCATCCGCATTGAGGGAATCTGGCACGTTGTTTTTGTCTTTGGCTAAAGCATAGCGGTATGTTTTATCGCTATCGGGAAAAGCTTCGGTCACGGTAATGATGGAAAAATCAGGATAGTGGGTGATCTCAAAACCAGTTGCATAGTTTATTTCCACTTCGTTTCCGCCAGGAACTTTGACCGAATTTTTTGGTTCCTGTTTACAAGAAATGATCAAAAAACCCAATAAAATGGGGTAAAAACACGCAAAATTAAGTCGGAATTGGTTCTTCATGCTTCAAAAGTAAGGTTATTTGGTTGAAAATGGTCGAGGCTTATATATCGTTCGTATTACAATCTGTAAATATCATATTGAGTTAAAATCTTTATCGTATATTGATATAATATTTTTTATTATGAAAAGGAAGACATTTTATACTAAAGAACTAGGTAAAAAAGTAGCAGAAGGAGCAAAAATTGTAGATCCTCATAGATATCATATCATACGTAGCGACGGTCATAAATGGGCCGTAGTGGCTGATGGAAAAACCCGGGCTTTACGTGTATTTCCTGATCAAAAACAAGCAAAATTTTATGCAGAACAAACTGCCACAAAATCAAATGGTAAAGTTATTGTTCATAAAAGTACAGGTGAAGTAGAAGAAGTGGTATCCTTTGAAGACTAACTTTTATGGGTTTTGAAAAAAATGTTTTTATAAATTGTCCTTTTGATAATGATTATCGTATTCTAATCAAACCCTTGATTTTTACATTACTTTACTTAGATTTCAATCCAAAATTATCACAAACATTTTCATCTGCTACAATTAGAATCAATGGGATTAAAGATTTAATTAGGGATTGCAAATATGGCATTCATGACCTTTCTCGAAGCAAACCTCTTAGTAAAGGAGATCTTCCAAGATTTAATATGCCCTATGAACTTGGGTTAGATATAGGGGCAATGGAATATGGGAGCAATGAATTAAAGAATAAGAAAATTCTCATATTGGAAACGGAGAAATATTATTATCAAAAAGTACTCTCCGATATAGCAGGTCAAGATATTGAAAATCATAATGATGAGCCTTATGTATTGATCACAAAGGTGCGGAATTGGCTTTCAGCAAATTTGGAACAAACCCAAATTGAAGGGCAGCGTGTAATTTGGAATTCTTACAACCAGTTTATTGAAGATTTAACTACGCAATTGATCAATAGCTATACAAATCAAGAAATAGAAGAAATTCCAATAGCCGATTTTATAAAATTCGCAAAAGACTGGATTTATGAATTGAAATTATAAGAAATTCTATTATGAAAATAGATAAAATAATCGAAATTTCTGATGCAAATACGAAATAACTTATTGGTTTCTGTGGAGAGGAATTTCCGTGTGTAAATCATATACTATCCGAGAAATACGGGCCTAGAGCGCGTGAAAGTAATTTTAACCAATTTGAGGATGAAAAGTTTTACTAAAACTATTGAATTCAAATAAAATAATGAACAATGGATAGATGTTATTGTTCAGGTATTGTCTGTCGATTCGGAAACTATAAATAAGGACATGCTAAGTACTGCATTAAAGTTGCAACTAAATAAATTGATTGAGGCATAAAATTTTTTTATTTCAATATAAGTATAATTGCTTTCATAGCAAACTACTCAGAAACCAATTTTTTGAAGTACTTTCGCGCCTGAATTTTGGTGAGGAAGGTTTTTAAATTACCCGCCTCTTAAAAGGGAAGAAAGAGAATTTTGAATTTAAAACTTTAAATTCAAAATAAATAAGAAGCTTTCGCTGTTCCCGCAACTGTATGCTTTGTCCCGTAATTGGGGCGGTATGGATTGTTCTTAAAACCACTGTTTTTTAAACGGGAAGGTTGATCCATATACGCGAGCCAGGAGACCTGCCAGGGTTCATAACTGTCTAAAACCTCCGGGATAGGGGTCTGAGCGCTTATGAAACATACCTTTCAACTTCTTATTATTTGTCTTTTGGCGAGCTTTTCGGGCTTCGCGCAGCAACCTGTCCCCTTAGATGAGGTGTTACTCTACGGTGATAAAAACCTCAAAAAGTACAGCAGTACCCAGCCGGTAGTCAGACTTACAGATAGCGTTATCAAGCGCAGCGGTTCCAGCCTTACTGATTTACTGAATACCAATTCTTCTATTTATTTCAAGGAAAATGGTGCGGGAATGGTTTCTTCGCCTTCCTTCCGGGGTACCACCGCGCAGCAAACCGCCGTGATATGGAATGGTATAAACATCAACTCCCAACTCAATGGGCAAACCGATTTTAACACGATCAATCCACTGGTTTTTGATGCGGTGAGCGTGCGCAGCGGTGGCGGTAGCGTGCTTTACGGCAGCAGTGCGATAGGCGGCACCGTTCATCTGGATAATTCCCTGGCTTTCAATTTGGATTTTAATACTGAATTTCGGGTAAATTATGGCAGTTTTGATGCCTATGGAGTGAATTTTCAAACAAAATATTCCACCGAAAATGTAAGTACGGCAATTACCGTAAACAGGACCGGTTCTGATAATGATTTTGAATTTCCCGATAGTAATGGCCAGAATTTTAATGGCCAGTTTTACAACAACAGCTTAAATGCTTCGGTTGCTTTTAAACTGGATACGGAAAATACTGTCAGATTGTATCACTATATATTTGATGGAAGGCGCAATTTTTCATTGATTATCCCAACGGAAATCAGGACTAAATATGAGAATACAGATACCCGAAGCCTGGTAGAATGGGAACAAAAACATAAGCGTTTTACAAGCCTCGCCAAAGTGGCCTTTCTTACCGAAGACTATAAATACTTTGCTAATATCTATAAGCAAAGTTACTCTGGCGGAAGCGTGAATACCCTAATTGGTAAGTTGGACCTGGGTTATGATCTGGGTTCGCAGGCGCAGGTCAATGCTATTTTAAGTTACAACAGCAACAAAGGTGAAGGCAGTAGCATCCCTGAAGAACGCCGAAATATTGCCGCCGCCAGTCTGCTTTTTAAACAAAAACTGGGATCCCTCTTTGTTTATGAACTTTCTGGGCGAAAAGAAGCGACTTCCGTTTATGATAGTCCGTTTTTATATTCCGCTGGAGCGCGGTATGAGTTTTCAGAATTTTACGCGCTTTCGTTCAATACTTCCAAAAACTTTAGGATTCCAACGTATAACGATCTCTATTGGGAAAACAGCGGCAATGCCGACTTAAAACCAGAAACGTCTTACCAGGCCGAAGTGGGAAATTCCTTCCAAATCAGTGATTTTTCCGCTAGAATTACCGGCTATTATATGGATATCACCAATATGATCCGATGGATTCCCGCGGGTGCCAATTGGAAACCGGTAAATACAGATAATGTGCATGCTTACGGAGTTGAAATTCAGGCCGACTATGTAAAGAAATTTGGCCATAAGCAGTTGAAATTCAGTGGAAATTATGCCTACACCGTTTCAGAAGATGTAGAAACCGGCGATCAATTGATCTACGTTCCCTACAACAAAACCACCTTTTCTGCCGCCTATGAGAACCGCGGCTATGCTTTTTTTTATCAGTTGGTAGGCGTGGGCGAAGTCTTTACGCGGTCAGACAATGCATCGCAATATAACCTGGAGGGCTACGCGCTTTCTAATCTGGGCGGGAGCTACACTTTTGGCAGAAAAAAGGAATATCAAGTGGGCCTCCAGGTGCGCAATATATTTAATACCGCTTATCAAAGCGTGGCGAGCAGGGAAATGCCCGGCCGCAATTACAATTTTTATCTAAACTTTAATTTTTAATAACTATGAAAACAATGAAACACCTCTTTTTTACCGTTTTTGCGGCGACCCTTTTCCTGACCTCTTGTTCTAGCGATGATGATGGTATAGGCCCAGATCCGGTACCGGAAGGCGATTATGCAGAAGGTTCTTTTGTGCTTAATGAAGGCAACAGCAATCCTGCAACGGCTTCGATTAGTTTTATTGCCAATGATGGAACACTTACCAATGATATTTTTAGAAAAGTAAATCCTGACGCAGCAGAGATTGGGACTTTCCTTCAAAACATGTTTTTTGACGATACGCGTGCGTTTATTGTTTCAGGTTCTGCAAATAGCGTAACCGTGGTAGATCGTTATACTTTTGAATATGTAGCTACAATTAGCAGTGATTTTGAAAATCCACGTTATGGAACAATTGTAGGCAGTAAAGCCTATGTGACAAATGCGGCAAATTTTGCTCAAGGTAGCAATGATAATTTTTTAACCGTTATTAATTTAGATGACTATTCTACTGAAAAGGTTGTCCTAAACAATAGCGCGGAAAAGATACTAAGCGAGGATGGAAAGGTATATATATCTAACGGTTATTATGGTGAGGGCAATTCGATCGATGTTTTTGACCCAACCTCAAATACCGTTGAGAAAATAATTGATCTTGGGAAGGGTAATATTCCTAACTCCTTTCAAGAGGAGGATGATAAAATATTAGTAATGACTGCGGATAGTACCGGTCTAGGCAAACTTTTTACCATTGATCTTGCTTCCGCCAGCATTGAGCAAACCTTAACACTTCCAGAAGCTACGGTTAGCCCTGGAAATATAAAAATTGACGACAATAAAATTTATTATACCTCAGGCAATGCTGTTTACACTATTGAACAGGGAGAAACTACTTTTCCCGAAGAAGCTTTGATAAACTTTAATACTGATGAGAGTTTTTCTTACTTGTACGGTTTTGATGTTGAAGATGATGTTATTTACATTTCAGATAGTGGTAATTACGCTACAGACAGTGAAGCATATCGCTATTCTCTAGATGGAAACTTAGAGCAAACGTACACCGTGGGTGTAGGTCCCAATGGTTTTTATACTAATGATTAATTAGTCTGAAAGGTCAATAAATAGGTCAAAACACCCTATTTTTCAATCAAAAAGCCCGATTTTCTGAATCCAGAAAATCGGGCTTTTTTTGATCTAAAATAGCTTAAAAAGGTCTAAAATAGCCCATTATTTATTCAACTTCGGCGTATCTACATACATACGCTGGTAGGTGGGGCTTTCCATACCAGATTCTCCAACAAGGGGAAGGATCAAACCTTGTGCCTGCTTGAGGTCAAAAGACCTTCCGCCGCGTATTTGATCTAAAGCAGTTCTTAAAAGAGGTTCATTTTCATCACCCAAAACACCATAGGTGGATACGCGTTCCTCAACAAGAACTTCAGGAACCAGACCATCTACAAAGCCAGTTACCCCATTGACATTGGCCGAGGTAAAAATAAGCGGCTGAATGGCATAAAAATGATTGGGATTGGCACCATTTCTACTAAAACGGGGCGCTTCATTATCATAAAACGTGGTCGAAGCCTGAAATTTACCAGTTGTGGTTTCCCCTATCTGCACCACATCTATATAAGGATCTAGCCCATTGATCACAAGCTCACTCGCTGAGGCAGAACTTCCCGTGGTAAGTACATAAAGTTTGCTTAGGTTGAGGCTATTTATAGCTGTGCCACCACTGATTTCAGTATTAAAACGATTGTTGAGATCTTCGGCATCAGGTCCAGCTTCAAATATAGCCTGAAGCTGCGGATTAAAAACTTCTGTAGAGAAGACTTCCCCGGCAAACTGGCCGGTGATCATCGCGGCAAGATCTGTCGCAGAACGCACCGATCCACCACTATTGTAGCGCAGATCAAGAATGAGTTCGTTAATACCACTGGCCTTAAGATCAGCAAAAGTATTGTTGAGCTCCTCGTCAAAATTGGCCGTAAAGGAATTGTACATAAGATAGCCCACTTTCTGACCCCCTATGTTATCAAAGGTTTTGATGATAAAAATAGGATTTTCGGTATATTCCTCTTTGGTAAGGGATATGGTCTGACCAGTTTCGGTAATTTCGTTGTTACTATTGATGTCAGCAACGGTAATCTCATAACTGGTCTGTGCGAGAAGTTCTCTATAATTATCCAGGGTGAGGGGGTTGCCGTCTATTTGGGTAAAAAGCATTCCGCGTTCTACTCCCTGTGCTTCAGCAGAAGTATTGGGCAGCACATAACGCACAAAACCTACAAGTTGATTGCTGCCATCACTAATTCGGCCAAGGCCAAAATCCATACCATTATTAAGGCTTACACCGGCAAAACTACGTTCCAGTTCGCGGTAATCTGGTGTTATGATGCTAAAACGATCCAGTGGTTCTGGAGCTTTGACTCCTTCGTAAAAAAGGAGCTCGGGCGTTTCAAAGCCGTTTAGGTACGCGTCAAGTTCCTCCTGATTTGCGAAGCGATCATCTGCCAGCGCAGGTACATTCGGCTTATATAGGTACCAGATGTTCATGGCGCTGTAGATAAAATTTTCTACTTCTAAGCTTTCAGCTACGGGTTGAATCTCATCGTCCCGGTCTTTGCTGCAAGAAGTTGTAAGCGCTATAAAAAAGCACATAACCAATAATTGGGGTAATTTCTTCATGTTTATTTTTTATTTAAGAACCCTAAAATAAGGGTATTATTGTAAAAAACAATCCCTTTGTAACAAATTTACTGTTGGGTCGTCTTCCTTATAAGAACGCCTATTGATGAACCAGAAAGACTTTTTAACGATTGTACGCCCCTTTCAGGACAAAATGTACCGCTTGGCACGGCGCTTGCTAACTTCTGAAGAAGAAGCGCAGGATGCGACTCAGGAAGTACTTTTAAAATTATGGTCTAAAAAGAAGCAACTAAAAAAATACCGCAGTGCGGAAGCTTTTGCGATGACTATGACAAAAAATTACTGTTATGATACCCTAAAGGCCAAACGTAGCAATAACCTAAGCCTTGTTCATACCAATTATAAAGACAACAGTTATGACACGGTAAGGGAAATGGAAGTAAGCGATAGCGTGAACTGGGTCTATAAATTGATGAAGGCGCTTCCTGAACAGCAGCAGCTCGTTTTACAGTTGCGTGATGTGGAGCAATATACTAATGCAGAGATCGCAGAGCAACTGCAAATTAACGAAGGCACTGTACGTACGGCACTTTCCCGGGCCAGAAAAACAATACGGGAAGGATTAATGGAAAAACACCGCTATGGAATCAATTAAAAATATAGAGCAGCTTTTAGATGCTTATTTTGAGGGCGAAAGCACCTTGGATCAAGAGCAGCAGCTTAGGAAATATTTTTCCGGTGGAGGTGTAGCCCCACATTTGGAACATTATATCCCATTGTTTGCCGCTTTTGCGGAAGCCAGGAAAGAACGTTACACCGGTGAGATCAATCTCCCCAAAGAAAAAAAAATGCCCTGGCTGAACATTGCCGCAGGTATACTCGTAATTGTAGGACTTTTCTTCTTTTTCAATAACAATATAAATAGTAATAACAATACCACTGATTATGGAACATACAAAGATCCAGAAGTGGCCGCATTAAAGACCAGGCAGGCACTCTTTATGATGGGCAGCTTTGTAGGTCAAAGCACTTCTAAGTTGAATGCGCTTGACGAATTTGAAAAAACAACAGATAAATACATTAATAAATAATAATTAAACTTACAGTTATGACTAAAATACTTATAAGTGCACTGGTTTTCTTGATGGGTTTTGCCGCACAGGCACAAGATCCCTTTCAAAGGTTTGAAGATATGCAGGATGTCGCCTCGATTGTTGTGAACCAAAAGATGTTTAAGATGCTATCTCAATTCAATTTAGATACAGATGATCCTGAAATGAAGAGTTATATTGAACTCGTGAATAGCCTGGATGATATTAAGTTCTATTCCACTAAAGATGCCAATACCGCTAAGCTTATGCGTACTGAATTCGATAAATACCTGGGAATGGCAAAGCTGGAAGAGCTCATGCGTGTAAAAGATGACGGTAAAAACGTTCAGTTTTATGTTAAACCGGGAAAAAGTGATGAATATGCGCGCGAATTCCTCATGTTTATAGACGGTATCAATGGTAGTGAAGATACGGTTATCGCTAAGATTACCGGGAACATAGACCTGAGGGAAATAGGGAAAATCGCAAGCAGTATTAATTTTTCGGGCAGCGAAGAGCTTAAGAATGTGAAAATAAAGTAATAAACAATGAGATATCTAATAGTCACCTTTCTGGCCATCATCATGGTGAGCTGCAATGGGGAGCAATCCTTACAGGAATATTACGTAGATCATAAAGAAAATAATGATTTTGTAATGCTCGATGTGCCCGCTAACCTAATTCTGCCGAACAGTAATACGATGCCTGAGGCGCAGCGGGAAATATTGAAAACCATAAAAAAAGTCAATATTCTTGCACTTCCTTTAAATTCGGAAACTCAGGCGCTTTACCAGCCAGAAACCGAAAAGGTAATGTCAATACTTAAGCGTGATGATTATGAAGAACTAATGTCCTTCGGAAAGCCCAGTCAGCGTATGCGCTTTTATATTAACGGTGAGGAAGATGCGATAGATGAAGTGATAGTCTTTGCGCAAGACGATAAAAAGGGATTTTTGTTGGCCCGTGTTTTGGGTGATGATATGAACGTTGCAGAAATGGTAAAACTTACACAGAACATTAGTAAAGAAGACGGTAGCTTTGATACCGCACAGTTTGAAGGTGTCATGGATATCTTTAAAAATAACTAGTACACTTTTTTACAGATAGCTTGCAGACCCCTTCGGTTTTTTGAACCGAAGGGGTTTTTGCTTTTGATAATAGATACTCTGAAAAAGAGGTGATATTTGTCATATTCTGCTGTGTTTTCAGCTGTATAAGGCCTTATTTTTGGCCTATAAACCTTATTTTTGAAGTAAACAAAGCTGATGAACAAAGGTATTTATATCGCTACGTTAGAGCCTAACAGTGGCAAATCTATCATTACGCTGGGCCTCATGCGCACCCTTCTGGGTAAAATTGCCAGGGTGGGTTATTTTCGGCCTATTATTGACGATCAGAAAAAGGGTGAGAAAGACAATCATATTGCCACGGTACTTTCCACGTTTGACATTGATCTTGACTATAAAGACGCCTGTGCATTTACGCGTAGCCAGATCATTAAAAAGCGTAATAAAGGCCACGCCGGTGAAATACTGGACACGATAATCACAAAATATAAAGAGCTTGAAGAACGCTTTGATTTTGTGCTTGTGGAAGGCTCGGATTTTACGGGCGATAGTAGTGTTTTTGAGTTTGATACGAATGTGCTGATTGCAAAAAACCTTGGGATACCCACCATCGTTGTTGCCAGCGGCGTAGGCAAGTCCGAAGAGGAATTACTGGGCAGTATGCAGATTGCCTATACCTCTTTTCGCGACCGTGATGTTACGGTGGTGGGCATGGTGGCCAACAAGGTGCAGGAAGAAAATTTAAAGATTGCATCTAAGGGCTTACGCGATTTCCTACCAAAAGAAGTCTCGGTGTTTTCCATTCCCTTTACCGAAAAACTCGCACATCCCACCATTAAGGAAATTGTGGAAGAATTGGACGGTAACGTACTTTTTGGTGAGAATTTCCTGGATAATCAAACCGGAAGCTTTGGGGTGGGTGCCATGCAATTGCGCAATTACCTTACACATCTTAAAACCGATAGCCTGGTCATTACGCCCGGTGACCGCGCAGATATTATCCTGGGTGCGCTACAGGCCAATATTTCTTCTAATTACCCCCGTATTTCCGGTATTATCCTTACCGGTGGACTCATTCCCGAAGAGCCTATCCTTAAATTGATCGAAGGGCTTTCACAGGTTGTGCCCATCGTTTCGGTAAGTGATGGTACTTTTTCGGTGACCAATCGCATTGGTTCCATAAAGTCAAAAATCTATGCGGACAGCAATCAGAAAATTGAAGCTTCCCTGGCTATTTTTGAAAAACAGGTCAATTTTGATGACCTGGTGGAGCGGCTTATAAGTTTTAAGCATGGCGGTATCACGCCGCGTATGTTTCAGTACGGTATCATGAAACGCGCCCGTACAAACAAAAAACATATTGTACTGCCAGAAGGTACAGACGAGCGCATTCTCAACGCCGCCGCCCGTTTGGTACAGTTGGATATTGTAGCTATTACTTTGCTTGGCGAAAAGAAAAAAATAGAGGAAAAGATAAACCTGAACGCCATTCCCTTGAATCTGGAAAAAGTTCAGGTCATCGATCCCATTAATTCTAAACATTTTGATGATTATGTAGAAACCTTTTACGAACTGCGCAAGCATAAAAATTTAAATATGGACATCGCCCGCGACTGGATGGCAGACGTGTCTTATTTTGGTACCATGATGATCTATAAAGGTCATGCAGATGGTATGGTTTCTGGCGCGATGCACACCACGCAGCACACGATCAAACCTGCATTGCAGTTTATCAAAACAAAACCAGGTGTTTCGGTGGTTTCTTCCGTGTTTTTTATGTGTCTTGAAGATCGGGTTTCGGTATTTGGGGATTGCGCGATCAACCCCAATCCTACTGCAGAGGAGTTGGCCGAGATCGCTATTTCTTCGGCAGAAAGCAGCAAAGGTTTTGGCATAGAGCCAAAAATCGCAATGCTTTCCTACTCTTCGGGAACCTCTGGAAAAGGTGAAGATGTTGACCGGGTACGACAGGCCACGGAGCTTGTCAAGAAACAGCGGCCAGACCTCAAAGTGGAAGGTCCCATTCAATATGATGCCGCTGTAGATCTTCGTGTGGGCAAGAGCAAAATGCCAGATTCTGAAGTTGCCGGGCAGGCCAGCGTACTTATCTTTCCTGATCTCAATACCGGGAACAATACGTATAAAGCGGTGCAACGGGAAACCGGCGCGCTCGCTATTGGGCCTATGTTGCAGGGCCTTAATAAGCCGGTAAATGACCTGAGCCGCGGGTGTACCGTAGATGATGTTTTTAACACGGTAATCATTACGGCTATACAGGCGCAGGGAATTTAATTCCCCCTAACCCCCGAAGGGGGAAAACTATTAAAAATTATAGATTTTGAATTTTGAATGAAATCACAGGCGGCTGAGTAATTTCCTGTAGCGCCAGCGAAAAGAATTTTGTACCGAAATCACAGGCGGCTGAGTAAATTTCCTGTAGCGCCAGCGAAAAGAATTTTGTACCGAAATCACAGGCGGCTGAGTGAATTTCCTGCAGCGACAGCGAAAAGAAATTTATACCGAAATCACAGGCGGCTGAGTGAATTTCCTGTAGCGCCAGCGAAAAGAATTTTGTACCGAAATCACAGGCGGCTGAGTGAATTTCCTGTAGCGCCAGCGAAAAGAATTTTGTACCGAAATCACAGGCGGCTGAGTAAATTTCCTGTAGCGCCAGCGAAAAGAATTTTGTACCGAAATCACAGGCGGCTGAGTGAATTTTCTGTAGCGCCAGCGAAAAGAATTTTGTACCGAAATCACAGGCGGCTGAGTAAATTTTCTGTAGCGCCAGCGAAAAGAATTTTGTACCGAAATCACAGGCGGCTGAGTGAATTTCCTTTAGCGCCAGCGAAAACAATTTTGTACCGAAATCACAGGCGGCTGAGTAAATTTTCTGTAGCGCCAGCGAAAAGAATTTTGTACCGAAATCACAGGCGGCTGAGTAAATTTTCTGTAGCGCCAGCGAAAAGAATTTTGTACCGAAATCACAGGCGGCTGAGTAAATTTTCTGTAGCGACAGCGAAAAGAAATTTGTACCGAAGCCCCGGTAAACACTAAAATAATAAATGAAAATACTAGTAATAAATTCTGGCAGTTCTTCCTTAAAATTTCAATTGTTTGAGATGCCTGCGGCTAAAGTGCTCGCGAGCGGTATGGTGGAACGCATTGGGATTGATGGGAGCGAAATTCATTACAAGACCGCTACCGGAAAAACTTCAGAAAAAACACAAATCAATGACCATACCGAAGCGTTAAAAAAGGTCACAGGTCTACTGCTTGATAGTAATCACGGAGTTTTGCAAAATGTTGATGAGGTAGGAGCCGTAGGACATCGTGTGGTACATGGTGGAAGTAAATTTACCGAAACCACGCTGGTCAATGATCAGGTGAAAAAAAGTATTGGGGAATTGACCGCCCTTGCCCCCTTGCACAGTCCCGCCAATTTAACGGGTATAGAAGTGGCAGAGAAAATTTTTCCTGAAACACCTCAAATCGTTGTTTTTGATACCGCATTTTTTCAAAGTATTCCGCAGAAAGCGTATCAGTATGCAATCCCGAAAGAATTATTAGAAAAAGAAGACATTAGACAGTATGGATTTCACGGTACCAGCCATAAATATGTAAGTGAAAAAGCGATTGATTTTTTAAAGAAAACGTCAAACAAATATTCAAAAATCATCAGTATTCACTTAGGTAATGGCTGTAGTATAACCGCTATAAAAGACGGGAAAGCCGTAGATCATTCTATGGGTTTTAGTCCGGCAAATGGTCTTGTTATGGGTACGCGCGCCGGGGATATTGATCAGTCTGTGCTCTTTTATCTTATGGAAACGCTGGGATATTCTGCCCAGGAGGTCAATACGCTACTCAACAAAGAAAGTGGCATGCTGGGACTTACCGGTTACAGTGACCTGCGGGATATTGAGGCGGAGGCCGAAAAAGGTAATAAAACCTGTCAACTCGCTTTAGCGCTCAACACGTACAGGATAAAAAAATATATAGGTGCCTATGCCGCAGCCCTAAATGGGCTGGATGCCCTGATTTTTACCGCAGGAATAGGGGAAAATAGCAGTAAAATTAGGGAAATGACCTGCGCAGCTATGGATTTTTTCGGTATAGCGCTTGATCCAGCTAAAAATGAACTTCGGGAATCAAAAATTAGAGGAATTCATGCCGAAAATAGCGCCGTACAGATCCTAATCGTACCTACTAATGAGGAATTGGAAATTGCCAACCAGACTTTCAAGCTTGTCAATCAGCTGTAAACCCTGCACTTAAATTTAGGTTTTAGGAATGTGTTTCGGTCCATTCGGTTTTAACATAAGGCTAAGAGGTAAACCAGGTTTTTTTAATGATTTTAGCAAAAATTGCGAGTTAGGGATTGCAGTGGAAATCCTTTTTGTGAGGAACTAACAAAAAGATTGCAACGCAAAGCCCGGCCCGCAGGGAAACGCCCAAAACTAGTAAAACAAGAGAAAAGAGGCTAAAAAGACGAACGCTTTAATGCATTCATTTTTAAACTGGGGGAGACTCTACTGTTATTCTACACTAATGAAACACTAATGAAAAAAGAGCAAAACATTCCCACATTTGGCAGTAAACTGCGCAAAAATATTGTTGAGGTACCGGGGTGTATACAACAATGTTCGGGGATTAAGGTATTTGGTCAGGTTTTGAAATCCTTTCTTTTCAGTACAGATATCGCGATCATCCGCAATACCAATGCAAATGCGATTATTGCCGTTTATCCTTTTACCCCGCAGCCCATTATTAGTCAGGCCTTAATTTCGGCAGCAGATAAACCCGTTTTTTGTGGAGTAGGGGGTGGAGTGACCTCAGGCATACGTTCTGTAGAGCTTGCCCTGCACGCCGAATTTCAAGGGGCGCTGGGCGTGGTTTTAAATAAACCGGCAAGTAACGAACTCATTAAAGAACTGAAGCAGAAAATTGATATTCCCGTGACCATTACCGTGGTTTCCGAAAAAGATGACATCAAAGGAAGATTGAATGCCGGGGTGGATATTTTTAACGTTTCCGGGGGAGAGAATACAGTGAGTATTATCAATACGATCCGAAAAATCAGCGCTGAGGTTGCCATTATCGCTACCGGTGGTAAAACAGAGCAAACCATCACGCAGGTCATAGAAGCCGGGGCGAATGCGGTTTCCTATACGCCTCCCTCCACAGGTTTTCTGTTTAAGGAAATTATGCAGAAATACCGAAGTGAATAAAGCTTGATCCCAGTTTAAAATCCACTGGATTTGCCTTGAAAATTGGCTTTTTAAGCCATTTTTCGGATTAAAACGGTTATTTTTTACGTGCTTAAAAATGCAATGTACTATGGAAAACAGACAAAAAAAAATAAAAGCACTTGTGGTAGGTTGCGGTCATATGGGCGCATCACATGCACGTGCCTATCAGCAACTGGATGCGTTTGAAATCGTAGGTTTGGTGAGCCGTTCACCTAAAAGCAGGGAAAAATTATCAAAAGAGTTGGGCGGATTGCCCACCTTTGAAGATTTTGAAACGGCGCTGCGCGAGACCAGGCCAGATGTGGTTTCCGTTAATACTTATCCCGATACCCACGCTGATTATGTGCGACAAAGCCTTAACGCAAACGCGCATGTTTTTGTGGAAAAACCGCTTGCCACAACGGTTGATGAAGCTAAAGAACTGGTGGTACTAGCGCTTCAGAAAAACAGGAAAATGGTGGTTGGTTATATTTTAAGGGTGCACCCTTCCTGGACGAGATTTGTTGAAGTTGCCCAGACGCTGGGAAAACCGCTTGTTATGCGTATGAATTTAAACCAGCAAAGTTCGGGTGAAAAGTGGTACACGCACCGCCAACTCATGAAAAGTATGTCGCCCATTGTAGATTGTGGGGTGCATTATCTTGATATCATGTGCCAGATGACACAATCCCAGCCAGAGAGTGTGAGCGCGATAGGTGTTCGGCTTTCCGAAGAAATTGATAGCGAAATGTATAATTACGGTCAGTTGCAGGTACGTTTTAAAGATGGTTCTGTAGGATGGTACGAAGCCGGCTGGGGACCTATGATGAGCGAGACCGCTTTTTTTGTCAAAGACGTCATAGGTCCCAAAGGTTCTGTGAGTATTGCTGATAAGCCCAAAAATTCTTCTCAGGATATTGAAGGTCATACTAAAACCGGTGGATTATTGTTACACCATAGCGCGCTGAACAGTGAAGGGAATTTTGATAAAGAAGATGAGATCATACCTACCCCAGATGAACCAGATCATGACGCCCTTTGTCTGCTGGAGCAGGAGTTTTTGTTACGGGCAATCGACACCGACGAAGATCTCAGCGAACATCTAAATGACGCTGTAAATAGCTTGAAAGTAGTGCTTGCCGCAGATCAATCTGTCAAAACTGGTAAAACGGTGTTTTTGGGGAATAATTGAATTATAAAGCCGTTCTTTTACAAGAATTAAAATGGAAATGAAATATTTTGTAAAAGAGGATTCCATAGTGCGAAAAATATGGGGAAAAAGTGATACCGTGTTACTTATTTTTGCCGGGGCTGCGGCAGAATTTGCACTGAACAAGGCGGTTGACTGGCTTTATTTTACGGGAAAGTTGCCCGCAGATCCTTTGGGGCGTTTATTCTCAACGGTGACCTATGCACGGGAGATTATTTTCGCCGATGAGGCAAAAGCGTTTCAGAGTATAGATGCCATCTATCATATTCACAAAGCAGTAGAAAATTCGAGGGACAGTACCATACCAGACTGGGCGTACCGGGACGTGCTTTTTATGTTGATTTTTTATTCCATTTCCTCTTTTGAAGTTTTGGAACGAAGATTAACACTGGCCGAAAAGGAAGAGATTTATTCCGTTTTTAAACGTCTCGGTGAGCGCATGAAACTTAAAGATCTCGCTGCTGATTATAAAAGTTGGTTACCACAGCGTGCAGCCCATCTGGAAAACGATCTTGTTGAAAGCAGGTATACCAAAGATCTCTTTGTCCAGTATAAAAAGCATTTGGGCAGCATTCGCTATCTCTTTTTGATCGAAGGTCAGAAGTTGGTCATACCAGAGCGGGTCAGGGATTTGTTACACTTTAATCATGCGCACATGCTTCGGTTTTTTGTTCCTGTCTATAAAACCAGCAGGGTAATTTCAGTAGATCGTATTATCAAAAATATCATTTTGCCCAGCGCGTATGCAAAAGAGATCAAAGAACTGGATGTAGCTAATTCACAATAGCGCGTGCGATTCTGGTCATGATAATAATTCCCGTGGACCAGTTCAAATGGGCAAGATTAAAATCTTCGCGGGAGTTTAAATAGGCGATCAGTTTTTCCACTTTCTTGTTATGACCCTCAGGCCAGTTCTTTTGTGGATTCAAATCATCAATAATATAGAAACCTCCCGGCGCTACTAACGTCAAAGTTTCTTCCAGGTGTGTAAATTTCCCTGCCCAGGTATCAGCAAATATTACGTTAAAAGAAGGACCTGCATATTCCTCGATCCATTTAGCGCCATCTGTGCATACTATTGAAACACGGGAATCATCTTCAATGTGTTCCCTGGCAATTTTCAAATAGTTCTCTTCATTATCCAGCGTTGTTATTTTAGAAGTCGCATGAAGACCCGCAACCATCCAGGAGAGGGATAAACCGGTACCCGTACCCAGTTCTAAAATATGGGCGTCCCTTTTAGAAGCCACTAACGTTTGAAGCAAACTGCCAAAGTCAGGATCTGATGACATATCAAAACCCATGACGGTGGATTTCTCTAGAATGTTATTGTACGAGGCAGGAAGTTTCATAAGAGTTGGTTGAGGTTGGAATTTCTGTTTTAAAATTGGCTAAAAAAAAATGCGGCTACTAGCCGCACTTCAAAATTTTATTATAGAACCAGAACTAAATAATCGTACTCTGTCCCATATGTACATTTTTGTAATTGATATTGGTATCATTGGGATGCGTAATATGGTCAGCCACAAAATCACCAACTTTTAAGGTAGAAAACGGATTTTTAGGATTGATATCGCCGGTGGTAATACCAAGTTCCAGCGACTTTTCTACCGCAGTTTCAATCGCATCTGCTTCTTTATGTAGATCTAAATGCCTTAAAAGCATGGCTGCGGAAAGAATGGACGCCAGTGGATTTGCAATATGCTTGCCAGTTGCCTGCGGAAACGAACCGTGAATAGGCTCAAACATAGCATTTTCCGCCCCTAGGGAAGAAGAAGCTAAAAGTCCTATGGAACCGCCTATAACACTGGCTTCATCGCTGATGATATCGCCAAAAAGGTTTTCGGTAAGGATCACGTCAAATTGTTTTGGATTTAAGATAAGCTGCATTGCGGCATTATCCACAAAAAGAAAATCCAGTTCTACGTCAGCGTATTGAGGCGCGATTTCTTTTACGGTTTTCCGCCATAGGCGGGACGTTTCCAGCACATTTGCTTTGTCAACCAGCGTGAGTTTTTTGCGTCTTTTTTGCGCTTCTTTAAACGCTAAATGGGTGATTCGGGAGATTTCTTCCACAGAATAGGAACAACCATCGCTAGCCGTCTGGCCATCTTCGCTAAGTTCTTTGGAACCAAAATAGATTCCACCGGTCAATTCCCTGAAAATACTAATATCTGTGCCAGAAATTATTTCCCGGCGCAAGGGAGAATTATCGATAAGTTGTTCAAAAGCCTTAACCGGTCGCACATTGCAAAACAGACCCAGGGATTTGCGCAGTTTAAGCAGTCCCTGTTCTGGCCGTACCTTAGCCGAAGGATCGTTATCATATTTGGGATGCCCTATGGCTCCAAACAAAATGGCATCACTTTCCCTACAGATCTGAAGGGTTTCTTCAGGAAGGGGATCGCCCGTTTTATCAATCGCAACGGCGCCCACGAGCGCGTGCGTATAGGTAAACGTATGGTTGTAAACATCGGCGATCGCCTCAAGGACTTTTACGGCCTGATCTGTAACTTCAGGGCCTATACCATCACCGGGGAGGAGTGCTATTTTGTATTTCATAACGTTATTTTTGAATGAAAATGGTCAATTTTGCCATTTTCAGGGCAATTTTTAAAGGTTTTCAGGGAATTTGTATATTAAATCAAGGACTGAAAAATAGCCTTTTCGCCCCAGTTTTAGGTTGGAAATAGTAGTTTTTAGCTATTAAACCGAAAATTCCCGCTCTTTTTCAAAACTTTCAATGGTTTCCTTCTTACTGAGCAGATAATCAATATCGTCATAACCATTGATCATGCACACTTTTTTATAGGGGTCTATATCAAAATGGTCCTGACCTGCTTCAGAAGTTATCGTTTGCTCTTCAAGGTTTATGGTGACATTTGTAGCCGGATTTTCTTTAATACTTAATAAGAGTTTTTTAAGATATTCCGGGGTCACCTGTACCGGTAAAATACCATTGTTTAGGGCATTTCCTTTAAAAATATCAGCAAAAAAGCTGCTTACGACAACTTTGAAGCCATAACCACCCAGCGCCCAGGCTGCATGTTCCCTACTGGAACCACAACCAAAGTTATCTCCCGCGACCAGAATAGGGCCTGAGTATGCATCTTTATTTAAAACAAAATCTTCATTTTTGCTTCCATCTTTATTGAATCTCCAATCCCTGAACACGTTATCGCCAAAGCCTTTTTTATCGGTTGCTTTTAGGAAGCGCGCCGGGATGATCTGGTCTGTATCTATGTTTTCTACCGGAAGCGGGACGGCCGTTTCGGTAAGTTTTGTGAATTTTTCCATTAATTCAAATTTTTTGTAATATCAACGATTTTGCCTTCTACAGCGGTGGCGGCGGCCATTAACGGACTCGCCAAAATGGTACGTGCGCCCTGTCCCTGACGGCCTTCAAAATTTCGGTTTGAAGTGGAAACACAATATTCGCCACGCGGAATTTTGTCATCATTCATGGCGAGGCAGGCGGAACATCCAGGCTGCCGAAGTTCAAAACCAGCTTCTGTAAAGACAAGGTCAAGACCTTCTTCAACAAGTTGTTTTGCGACTTGCTGCGAGCCGGGGACAAGCCAGGCATTCACATTTTCGGCCTTGTGTTTTCCCTTAACATAATTTGCCGCAATGCGGAAATCCTCAATGCGCGAGTTAGTACAACTGCCTATAAAAACATAATTAATGGCTTTTCCTATGAGGCTTTCCCCTTTTTGAAAGCCCATATATTCAAGGGATTTTTCAAGGTTTTCATCCTCTTTATCGGGAATGGTCCCGCTTACCTTGATTCCCATTCCGGGATTGGTACCGTAGGTAACCATAGGTTCAATTTCGGCGGCGTCAAAATGAAATTCCTTATCAAATTCGGCATCTGCATCGGTGGGAAGTGTTTTCCAGTATGCTACTTTTTGCTCCCATTCGCCTCCTTCCGGTGCAAATTTTCTGCCTTTTATATAGTTAAAGGTGGTTTCGTCTGGCGCGATCATTCCGCCGCGGGCGCCCATTTCAATACTCATATTGCAAACGGTCATACGGCCTTCCATGCTCATTTCTTCAAATACATTGCCGGCATATTCGCAAAAATAACCGGTACCGGCGTTTGTGCCTATCTGCGAGATGATATATAAAATGACATCCTTGGGAAGTACGCCGTTTTTAAGTTTTCCGTTTACGGAAACGCGCAATTTCTTGGGTTTGGTCAATAATAGGCACTGGCTGGCGAAAACCTGCGCCACCTGACTGGTTCCTATACCAAAAGCGATCGTACCAAAAGCCCCGTGGGTAGAGGTGTGGCTGTCCCCACAGACCATGGTCATACCGGGTTGGGTAATGCCCAGCTCTGGTGAGATCACATGAACGATACCATTAAATTCATGGCCCAGACCGTAGAGTGTAATGTTGTGCTTCTCACAATTTTCGGTGAGTTTTTTGAGTTGGTTGCGGGAAAGTTCATCCTGTATGGGCAGGTGCTGGTCTACCGTGGGCGTGTTGTGATCTGCCGTGGCCACGATCTGATCAGGGCGGGCCACGGGAATGCCGCGCTCTTCCAGCTCAGCAAAAGCCTGCGGACTCGTAACTTCGTGTATAAGGTGTTTGTCTATGTATAAAACCTGAGGGCCGTTTGCGACCTTATCGACCACATGCGCATCCCAGACTTTATCAAAAAGTGTTTTTCCTGCCATTTTAATTTTGATTCAAAACTGCCGATTTTAACCTATTTTCAGTCAGAAAAAGGGTCAAAACCGGCAAATTTTAGTAATAATTCTTAGTTTTTATGTTCGCTTAAGCGACCGCCTGTGCACCACTATTTGTGGTCTTCATAATCTGATGGATATCTTCATCTTTCACTTCTTTTTTAGAATCTGCAACGATCAGAAATTCTTTATAAACCACGTCCAACTGTACTTTTGTAAGTTCGTAGCCTACTTTTTTAGAGCGGTACGCCAGTGCTGCCCGGCCGCTGCGTGCGGTGAGTACGATGGCGCTGTCGCTCACACCCACTTCTGCGGGATCCATAATTTCATAGGTTTCCTTGTTCTTGATCATACCATCCTGATGTATGCCAGAACTGTGCGCAAACGCATTTGCGCCCACTACGGCTTTATTAGGTTGTACGACCATGCCCATTTTCTCACTGACCATGCGGCTGGTATCATAAAGCAGTCTTGTATTGATGCCGGTGTCAAGATTTAAATAGGGATGTTGTTTTAAGATCATCACCACTTCTTCAAGCGCGGTATTTCCTGCTCGCTCTCCTATACCGTTTATGGTACATTCAATCTGGCGTGCGCCGTTTACCACGCCCGCTATGGAATTTGCCGTTGCGAGTCCCAGATCATTATGGCAGTGGCAGGAAAGAATAGCTTTTTCTATACCCTTGACGTTTTCCCGAAGGTATTTGATTTTTGCGCCGTATTCCTCTGGAAGGCAATAACCAGTGGTATCTGGAATATTGAGCACGGTTGCCCCCGCGCGTATGGCCGCTTCACAAACACGTGCCAGATATTCATTATTGGTACGCCCGGCATCCTCAGCGTAAAATTCCACGTCTTCAACAAAAGTTTTCGCATAGGCGACCGCTTCAAAAGTACGTTTGAGAATTTCTTCCTGATTAGACCTAAACTTATATTTAATATGAGAATCACTGGTGCCTATACCCGTATGTATACGGGGGCGTTTTGCACCTTTTAGTGCTTCTGCAGCAACTTCAATATCTTTTTTTACTGCACGTGTGAGTCCACAAACAGTCGCATTTTTAACTATTTTTGCAATCTCGCGCACAGAGTTAAAATCCCCTGGACTGGAGACGGGAAACCCTGCTTCAATAACATCAACACCCAGATTATCGAGACGTTCGGCTATTACAAGTTTCTGGTGTGTATCTAACTTGCATCCGGGAACTTGCTCTCCGTCACGTAATGTGGTATCAAAAATTTGTACTTTGTCGGTGCTCATAAAAGTGGTTTTTAGCTCAATTTATATGTGAATATATATATACGTAGTACTTTTGAAGAATCCCCTTCTGGAGAGGTTACGATGTTAACCTAATTTTAAGCATACTTATATAATTGAATAACAGTGTTTTATGCGTAAAATCATTACAACGGCAAATGATTCAAAAGATGCCTTATTTACTTTGGTCAGGTCATTGTCCAAATCTGAAAAACGCCAGTTTACCCTGTATGTAGGCCGTCTTGATGGCAATGCTGATTCAAAGTACCTGCAGCTTTTTGCCCTTATGGATAAGATGAAGGTTTATGATGAAGCGGAAATTTTGAACAACCGCATTGTCAAAAAGCAGCAACTTTCTAATCTAAAGGCCCATCTGTACAAGCAAATTCTTATAAGCCTAAGGCTCAGCCCTGCCCATCAGAACATACGTATACAGATACGGGAACAGCTTGATTTTGCTACCGTTCTCTATCAGAAAGGATTGTACCAGCAAAGTTTAAAATTGCTTGAAAAGGCCAAACACATGGCCATTGAAAACGAGGAGAAAAATGTGGCCTACGAGATCGTGGAGCTTGAAAAAGTGATTGAGACCCAGTACATTACCCGCAGCATGAGCACCCGCGCAGATGAACTCACCCAGGAAGCAGAATCCCTGAGCCGGCAGAACATGATGACCAGCAAACTCTCCAATCTATCCTTGCAGCTTTATGGTAAAATGCTAAAAATGGGATATGTACGCAGCGATGCCGAAAAGCAAAAAATAGAGGTCTATTTTAATGAACATTTGCCAGAATATGATCTCAAAGAACTCGGTTTTCGAGAAAAATTATGGCTTTACAAGGCATATTTGTGGTACAGTTTCCTCATTCAGGATTTTTTGTCCTGCTATCGCTACGCCAGCCGGTTTGTGGAATTATTTGAGGAACAGCCAAAAATGATCGCCCGCAACCCTGTTTTTTACTTGAAAGGGAATCATTATCTGCTTGAATCGCTTTTTTACCTGCGCCATCATACGCATTTTAAAGAAGTGCTTGAAAATCTTGAAATGCGCCTTGCGGAAACCGACTTTCCCAAAAGCGATAACCTGGAAACGCTGGAGTTTTTGTATTTGTATTCTAACAAGCTAAACCTGAAATTTTTAGTTGGTGATTTCAGCAATGATGACGGACTCATAGAAGAAATCACCAAAAAGCTAAAGGTGCTGGGCGGCAAGATGGATGCGCATCATGTGATGGTTTTTTATTACAAGATCGCAAGTCTATATTTTGGTAACGGGGAGAACAAAAAATGCATTTCCTATTTGCAAAAGATCATCAATAATAAATCGCTCAAAATGCGTGAAGATCTCATGTGTTTTGCGCGTATTCTCAATCTTGTGGCACATTATGAAGCCGGTATGGACTACCATCTGGAATCGCTATTGCGCAGTACGTATAAGTTCCTGATCAAAATGAATGACCTGCACGAAGTTCAAAAAGAAATGATCAAATTTCTACGGAATCTGGGTGAGATTTTCCCTAGCGAACTCAAAAGCGAATTTACCAAACTGCGTAAGCGCCTTGAGGTTTATGAGAATGATCCCTACGAAAGGCGCGCATTCTTGTACCTGGATATTCTTTCCTGGCTTGACAGCCGTATAGAAAGCAGGCCCGTTGCCCAGATAATTAAGGAAAAATCGGCATTATTGATGCGATAATGGCAAAAAAGAGTCCTTTTTTAAACAACCTTTTACAGCTTAACCTCGCCATGCTTTTGGTGAGTACCAGCGGTGTGCTGGGACGCAGCATTCCGCTAGGGGCACCCATCGCGATTGCTTACCGGGCGTTGTTTGCTGCCTTGCTTTTGTTTCTATTCCTTCGGTATAAAAAGATAAACCTTTTTATTGCCAAAAAAGACCGAAAAATGATCCTTTTAGGCGGTTTTTTAATGGGTCTGCACTGGGTTTTCTATTTTCAGGCCTTGCAGTTGAGCACCGTGGCCATTGGGATGCTCACCATTTACACGCATCCTACGCTTACCAGTATCCTGGAACCTATAATCATGAAAAAGCCATTTCAGAAAATCCATATTCTGTTGGGCATTTTAGTACTCATCGGAATTTCTTTTCTGGTGCCAGAACTCAATTTTGAAAATCAGTATACCCAGGCGATTGGTTTCGGTTTGATTTCTGCGCTGGCGTATTCCCTGCGGAATATTTTGATGAAAGAACAGGTTAAAAATTACCACGGGAGCCTGCTTATGTGGTATCAGATGGTCATTGTGGCGGTGGCGCTGATCCCTTTGTATTTTATGGCCACTCCAGAGGCGGTGACCGAAGCTTTTCCCTATCTGGTCGCGCTCGCCCTGGTCACCACGGCAGTGGGACATACACTCTATTTAATGAGCTTTAAATATTTTAATGTGACCACGGCGAGCATTCTGGGCAGTGTGCAACCCATTTATGGTATATTGATGGGTATATTCTTTCTGGGTGAGATTCCACGCTGGGGAACTTTTATAGGTGGAGCGATGATTTTAACTGCCGTTATTACAGAAAGCATACGTAGCCTTCGGAATAGGAATAAAGAAGGAAGAGTAGAGATCGAAGATAAGAGATGATAGAGAAATGAAAGGTTGTAGACTGTATATTGTATACTGTTTTACGGTCTACAGTTTACAGTCTACAGGAATCCCACAGCGCATCACCTTCCGGTGGCGGTGCAATGAAGGTCATCTGCTCTTTTTGCACTGGATGCGTTAAGATCAATTTTCTGGAATGTAAATGAATGCTTCCGTCAGGGTTGCTACGGTCAAAACTGTACTTGAGATCGCCTTTTATAGGGCATCCTATTGCGGCCATCTGGGCCCTAATTTGATGATGCCTGCCGGTATGCAGCGCAATTTCAAGCAAAAAATAATTGTTGAACTCCTGTAGGATTTTATAGTCTAAAATTCCTTTTTTGCTTCCCGGTGTTTCTTTGGGATGTGCGTACGATTTATTTTGTTTGCTGTTACGTTTTAAATAATGTACCAGTGTGTCCTCTATTTTTGGCGGAGCATTTTTAACGATGGCCCAGTAGGTTTTTTTTGCTTCTTTTTCGGCAAAAAGCTTGTTGAGACGCGGGAGTGCTTTTGAGGTACGAGAGAAAATCACGATTCCGCTTGTAGGCCTATCCAACCGGTGTACAACACCTAGATAGACTGCTCCAGGTTTGTTGTACTTCTCGGCAATATAGGATTTCACCACTTCGCTAAGCGGTTTGTCGCCGGTTTTGTCGCCCTGCACAATATCTCCGGGCCTTTTGTTCACAACGATGATGTGGTTGTCCTCGTAAATAACGTTTAGGTTATCTTTAGTACTGTGTATGGAAGATGCGATGATTTAGTTTTTTATTTACTATCTAATTAAGATTCGATTGACATGTAATAATGGGATCAGCCTTTTAACCACCCCTTTTTCAGCAAAGCTGAAAATTTCCCCTACTTGAAAAAGGAGGGGAGCCTTTAGCGCAGGTAGCAAATCCCCCTTCGGGGGCTATTGGGAATTAATACTGTTCCTCATCACTGGGAAAACTTCCGCTTTTTACATCTTCACTATAATTTTTGAACGCGCCGGTCATTTCCTCGTACAAATTGAGGTAACGTCTTAGAAATCTGGGTTGAAATTCATAGGTCATCCCAAGCATATCGTGCACTACCAAAACCTGACCATCCACACCATTACCTGCACCAATACCAATTACTGGAATGGTAAGGCTTTTTGCCACTTCGGTAGCCAGTTTTGCCGGCACTTTTTCTAAAACCACTGCAAAACAGCCTGCTTTTTCAAGCATAAGTGCGTCTTTTTTCAATTTTTCGGCCTCCTCTTCTTCTTTGGCGCGTACGGTATAGGTTCCAAATTTATAAATGGACTGCGGTGTGAGTCCAAGATGCCCCATCACCGGAATCCCTGCCTGCAAAATACGCTTTACTGATTCTTTGATTTCTTTACCACCTTCCAGTTTCACTGCGTGTCCGCCGCTCTCTTTCATTATCCGGATAGCAGAACGTAGCGCTTCTTTGGGATCGCTCTGGTAGCTTCCAAAGGGTAAATCTACCACTACAAGCGAGCGCTTGATGGCGCGTACCACGGAAGCTGCGTGATAGATCATCTGATCCAGCGTTATGGGAAGCGTGGTCTCATGGCCGGCCATAACATTTGAAGCTGAGTCCCCCACCAGGATTACATCAATGCCTGCGCTGTCCACAATGGTGGCCATAGTAAAATCATAGGCGGTAAGCATGGAGATTTTCTCACCACGAACTTTCATTTCCGTCAGTGATTTTACGGTAATTCGCTTGTATTCTTTTTTTGCTGTAGACATTGATTTGTTTTTGGTTGCCTGTAAAATTACTAAATTCCATTGCGGTATGGCACAAACCTGCAGCCCAACCCGACAAAAGCTGTTGTTGTTTTTACTTTTCTTCGGAATTTTGACAACAAGATATTATGAACCCGAAGATCGAAAGTTTTCTAGCAATCGCTCAACGCCACATTTACCGCTAGACCACCTTCGCTGGTTTCCTTGTATTTATGGTTCATGTCCTGAGCGGTCTGCCACATGGTTTCGATCACTTTGTCCAGAGGTACTTTAGCATTTTTCGCGTCAGTATCCAGTGCCATTTCACAGGCGTTGATGGCTTTGATCGCACCCATGGCATTGCGTTCAATACAGGGAATCTGCACCAGGCCGGCAATAGGATCACAGGTTAGGCCCAAATGATGTTCCATGGCAATTTCACTGGCCATGAGCACCTGTTCTGGGGAGCCGCCCATGAGTTCAGTAAGCGCACCGGCCGCCATCGCGCTTGAAACACCTATTTCTGCCTGGCAACCGCCCATCGCAGCGGAGATCGTAGCCCCTTTTTTGAACAAACTGCCTATCTCACCAGCGGTAAGCAAAAACTGTTTTACATCGTCAAAGTTCGCGTCGTGGTTTTCAATCACCATATAATACATCATCACCGCAGGGATGACACCGGCGCTGCCATTTGTGGGCGCGGTCACCACACGGCCCAGGGAAGCATTGACCTCATTGACCGCAAGGGCAAAACAGGAAACCCATTTCAGAATCTGGCGGAATTTAATCTCACTGTCCCTAATAACGCTGATCCATTCGTTTGCATCTGCATATTTCTGATCCCCAATTAATTTAAGATGCATATCAAAAGCACGGCGGCGTACGTTGAGTCCGCCGGGGAGCGTACCTTCCGTATGACAGCCCACAAACATGGAGTCAAGCATGACTTCCCAAATTTGTTTTAAACGGGTGTTGATGTCATTTTCTTCCGCCAGGGAACGTTCATTGGCCCAGACGATTTCTGAAATTTTCTTATTTTCGGCATTGCAAAATTCAAGCAATTGCTTGCCGCTTTGCACCGGAAACGGAAAACCGGCCAGTTTTTCCTGTTGTCTTTTGGCACGTTTGCGTTCCTTTTGTACCACAAAACCGCCTCCTATGGAGTAGAACGTGTCGCTGGTGCGCTTTCCATTGCTCAACAATGCCCGAAAAGTGATACCATTGGGATGGAATTCCTTGAATTTTCGGTTGAAAATTATCTGGGTTTTTGGGTCAAATTCCAGCGGTTTTTCGGAATCAAAAAGCAATTTATGATCGTTTTTGATACGTTCTACGCGTGGCGGAATTTCTTCTATGGGAAAGGTTTTGGGATCGAGACCCTCCAGCCCTAAGAGTATGGCAATATCTGTAGCATGCCCTTTGCCCGTGAGGCTGAGCGAACCATAGATTTCTACCGTAATCTTTTCTACCTTGTCAAAATTTCCTTTCGCGCGCAACTTCGTGATCCAGTTTCCTGCCGCTCGCCAGGGACCTAATGTGTGTGAACTGGAGGGTCCCACGCCTATTTTCAACATATCAAAAACACTGATGCTTTCTATTTTTGCCATCCCATTGTATTATTTGCGGCAAATGTACCACTAAATGTTATGCATTCAATAGCACGAGATTATTTGCCGGTGGATGAAGGAAATCAACAATTGTTAGTAACTTTTGCGGCCTTAACTAGTAAAAAATCCATAAAGTAGGAATATTTCCATAATTTTGAATCATGGAGATTTCAAGTTTTGGCAAAGTAGCCACAGAGCAAAAGAAGCATGCACCCGGCAGTGTAAAGCAAACAGGTTTTCCCAGTCCGGCAACGCATTACCTGGAACCGAGCATCAATTTACAGGACGAGCTCATAACCAACAGGGATGCCACATTTTTTATTAGAATTTCCGGAAATGGCTATGCATCGTATGCCATAAATGATGGGGATGTACTCATTATTGACCGCAGTAGTGCCCCACGAGAAAACGATCTGGCTTTAATGATTGAAGACGGTGCTTTTAAAATCACACGCATAGCCAGAAAATCGACATCAGAAGACTTGATTCTCTGGGGTAAAATCACGTATATCATACACAAAGCCCAATGATCGCCCTGGTAGATTGTAACAGTTTTTATGCTTCCTGCGAACAGGTTTTTAGACCAGATCTGCGGGGAAAACCCGTGGTAGTGCTGAGCAATAATGACGGTTGTGTCATCGCGGCGAATGCGCAGGCAAAAGCCATGACCCATATCCCCATGTTTGAGCCTGTCTTTAAGATCAAAAACGACCTGATCAAAAACGGAGTTACTTTTTTCTCTTCAAATTATACTTTATATGGCGAGATGTCACAACGGGTCATGAACGTATTGCGGGAATTTTCGCCACTTGTAGAGGTGTACAGTATTGACGAATCTTTTATTGACCTTACCGGCCTTGAGCATATAAACCTGGAAACGTATGGATCTACGATAAGGCAAGCCATTTATAGAAATACCGGCATCCCGGTGGGTGTAGGGATCGCTCCCACAAAAGTACTGGCAAAACTGGCCAACCGCATCTCTAAGAAACGAAACGAGAACAAACTGCAGGTTCACGTGATCGATTCTGAAGAAAAAAGGATTGATGCCTTGAAATGGGCTGGTATCAAAGATATCTGGGGCATTGGCAAAAAGCACGAGATCAGGTTAAAAAATGAAGGGGTTCATAATGCATATGAGTTTACCCAGCTGCCCCTGGCCTGGGTGCGCAAACAAATGACCGTAGTGGGAGAGCGTATATGGCGCGAACTGCGCGGAGAACCTTGCCAGGCGCTTGATGAAAATCCAAAACCCAAAAAAGGGATAGGTACGGCCAAATCCTTCGGAAAAAAATTGGAAGACCTGGGGCTTATCGAAGAGGCTTGTTCTTATTACATAACCGAGATTACCGAACTGATGCGTACGCAAAAGTCCTGCGCTTCTTTTTTACAGGTTTTTGTGACCACAAATTTTCACAGCGCGACTGATAAGCAGTATAGCAACAGTGTGACCGTAACCTTACCCGTACCCACAAACAATACGTTTTTGTTGATCACTGAAGCAAGAAAAGCGCTCAGAAGCCTGTATAAAGCGGGATATCGATATAAGAAAGTTGGGGTTTGCCTAAGTGGGATTATTCCGCAGGAATATGTTCAGGGAAATCTCTTTGAACAAAGCCTTCCCGTTAATAATGAGAAGCTATCCAAAATGCTTGACTTCCTGAACTGTAAATATGGCAAATCTACCGTTTTTTCTGCCGCAGTAGGTACACGGGTAGAGAAGTGGGAACTCATAAAACAAGACCGCAGCCCGCGGTATACCACACAATGGGATGAACTGCTCGTTGTCAAGGCACCTTAAAAATATTGCCCATTAAACAAGAGGGTTGAATGGGTAATACAACAATTTATTATGTCTTAAGAGAATTATGGAACAAGCACCACCCTAAAGCGCGCTTTATTGTCCATCATTTTTTTATACGCCTCTTCCACATCATCAAATTTAAAAGTCTCGATCATAGGTTTGGTATTGGTTAGCGCGCTGAAATTCAAAGTGTCCTCACTTTCTATCGCGGTACCGCTGGGCCATCCAGAAACAGATCTGCGCGCCATGAGCAACTGTAAAGGGGATACTTTTACAGGATCACCGGTAGCGCCTATGCAAATAAGCTCACCATCTACTGCCAGTCCATCTATAACAGAAGAAATGGCATCAGCATGGGGCGCGGTCGCTACGATGAGGTCAGCGCCGCCCAGTTTTTTGAGCGCTTCTACCGCATCTTGATTGTCTGTAGCAATAAAGTGGTGTGCACCTAATTCTTTTGCAAGCTCCTTTTTACTTTCGGAAGTAGAAATTGCTACAACCCGCATGCCCATTTTGTTGGCATATTGTACGGCCAAATGACCCAGGCCACCTATGCCCTGTACGGCAACAACATCACCAGCGCGCACGTTACTGTTGCGCATAGCGTTATAAACTGTAATACCGGCGCAGAGCAGGGGAGCGGCTTCCTGAGAAGATAGCTCTTCCGGGATGGAGGCCACGGCTTCCTGTGGCGCGGTCATATATTCCGCATAGCCACCATCATAAGAGATTCCGCAGATTTTCGCATTTTCGCAATTGATAAAATTACCACGACGGCACTGTTCACATTCAAAACAATGGCCACCATGCCAGCCCACGCCTACACGCTGTCCTTTTTCCCACTGGGAAACATTTTTACCTATTTTATCTATAATTCCCACAACTTCATGGCCAGGTACGCGGGGATATTCTATGCCCGGCATGTGACCCCCTTTTACCATGTCATCGCTGTGGCAAATGCCGCAGGCCTCTACTTTAATTAAAACTTCATCATCTTTTGGAGTTGGGATATCGCGATCTATTATTTCAAAATCGGCGCCCGCTTTAGGTACTTGAATTGCTTTCATATTTTTCTTTTCTAGTTCGACTTGAAATTACGAAAGACCTGCTATTTATGGCGTGAAAGAAAGGTTAAACATGATTTGTTGTATGATGTAGACTGTTTAAAGTATAATGTCGCTTTAAAAGAACATTTTTAATCTTACTAATTTTGAAAAGGGCATGGTACAATCATTCCGCAGAATACAGTTTTTTTATAAAGAAACGTAGATGAAGAAAAAGGCAATCCCATTGTTTATGGCGTGCAATGCCATTGCCCACTGCAATTTTTTATTGTTGATTTTCACCCATCCTATCATAAAACCAGCCAATATACGCGGCATAATTAAAAGAAATAAGGCCAGGTTGATCGTAAAATGATCCACATAATTTGTGATGTGTACAAAACCAAAGACGAGTGAGGTTATGATCCAGATCCAAATTTGATGGGAAATAAGCCAATTTCTTATTCTCAGGGTGCGCTGTGGCGGAATCACTTGGCGGGAGATATAAACAACGCAAAAAAGGAAAATTGCCGCAAAGGCCAGTTTTAGTCCCCAGTAGACATCTAAAGGAATAAAGCGCAACAGGAAAAATACAGGCCAAATGGCAATAAACAATACAAGTTCTGTATGTGAAGGCCTAAGCAGGGAACGGAACATCATTTCTTCGGTCACCGGTGCCACGACCACGATCATGATCAGGGCGCGAAAGGGATTTTCGGTTAGCATTTCCATAATAAAGCCCTGTTCATATGTGGCCGTATCCAGTTCTGGAAAAATGGTATGAAGCAGGCTTGATATAAAACCATAAATAAAATACAATCCTAAAAGGTAGAAGGTACTTCGTAGGAGAATAACGAACTTTTCGGGTAGGTTCATAAGGTTTTCGGAAACTATGGCAAGTTACAAAATGCGTTTTGTAGTTGGGTGTATTTTTCGGATTCTGCTTGTGAAAATCACCAAATTACACCTGTTTTCAGTCAGTTTTATAGGGTTTTTGGAAGGTTTTTCAGCTGGAATTCAATAGTACTTCCTTTCATATATTTTGAATTATAGTCGGTTTTTCCATAGTGAAATACAATAGTGGAAATATTTACTGCCAACCTGTCACAAGTATTCCGCTGGCATAAAGATTGACAATTAGCTAGTGAAAATATTAATAACAACTTAAATTATATATAAAGATGAGTAAGATCATAGGAATTGATTTGGGTACTACCAACTCCTGTGTTGCCGTGATGGAAGGTAACGAACCGGTGGTAATACCAAATGCAGAAGGAAAAAGAACAACCCCGTCAGTAATTGCTTTCGTAGAAGGTGGTGAAATTAAGGTGGGAGATCCTGCAAAACGCCAGGCAGTAACAAACCCGCAGAAAACGGTTGCTTCCATCAAGCGTTTTATGGGTAACAAATTCTCTGAATCAAAAGGGGAATCTGAACGCGCTGCTTATGAAGTGGTAAAAGGTGATAACGATACTGCACGTGTAAATATTGACGGGAGAATGTACACGCCTCAGGAATTGAGTGCAATGATTCTTCAGAAAATGAAAAAAACTGCTGAAGATTATTTAGGTCAGGATGTAACCCGTGCAGTAATTACGGTACCTGCATACTTTAATGACAGTCAACGTCACGCTACAAAAGAAGCTGGTGAGATCGCTGGTCTTAAAGTAGAGCGTATAATCAATGAGCCTACCGCAGCTGCACTGGCTTATGGACTTGATAAAAAAGATACGGATCAGAAGATCGTTGTATTTGACTTTGGTGGTGGTACGCATGACGTTTCTATCCTAGAATTGGGTGATGGCGTTTTTGAAGTACTTGCTACAGATGGAGATACGCACTTGGGTGGTGATGATGTTGATGCGAAGATCATTGACTGGCTTGCAGATGAGTTCCAGAAAGATGAGGACATGGATTTGAAAAAAGATCCTATGGCACTTCAGCGTCTTAAAGAAGCTGCGGAAAAAGCTAAAATTGAGCTTTCTTCTTCTTCACAGACTGAAATCAACTTACCTTATGTTACGGCAACCGCTAGTGGACCAAAACACTTGGTGCGCACATTGACCCGTTCTAAGTTTGAGCAATTGATTGATGATTTAGTAAAACGAACTATCGCTCCTTGTGAGTCTGCACTTAAAGCTGCCGGACTTTCAAAAAGTGATATGGACGAGATCATTCTTGTAGGTGGTTCTACCCGTATTCCTGCAGTACAGGAAGCTGTGGAGAAATTCTTCGGTAAAAAACCAAGCAAAGGTGTGAATCCTGATGAGGTTGTTGCCGTAGGTGCAGCGATACAAGGTGGTGTATTGACAGGAGATGTGAAAGATGTTTTACTTCTTGATGTAACCCCACTTTCTTTAGGTATTGAAACTATGGGCGGTGTTATGACCAAATTGATTGAGTCTAATACAACCATACCTACTAAAAAATCACAGGTATTCTCAACAGCGGCAGACAATCAGCCAAGTGTAGAGATTCACGTATTGCAGGGTGAACGCCCCATGGCAAACGATAACAAGACTATAGGTCGTTTTCACCTGGATGGTCTTCCACCAGCACAGCGCGGTACGCCACAAATTGAAGTAACTTTTGATATTGATGCCAATGGTATCATCAAAGTTTCTGCAACAGATAAGGCAACCAATAAGTCTCAGGATATTCGTATTGAAGCTTCTTCAGGATTGACCGAAGAAGAAATCAAAAAAATGAAGTCTGAGGCGGAAGCAAATGCTGAAACAGACAAGAAAGCGAAGGAAACTGCTGATAAGCTAAATGAAGCTGATGCAATGATTTTCCAGACGGAAAAGCAGCTTAAAGAATTTGGTGATAAATTATCTGACGATAAGAAAAAACCAATTGAAGAAGCATTAAAAGAACTTCATATGGCGTACGCTTCTAAGGATCTTGAGAAAATCTCTCCTGCACTTGATAAAATCAACGAAGCCTGGAAAGTCGCTTCTGAAGAAATGTACAAAGCACAGGCCGATGCAGGTCAGGCTCCAGGGCAACCCGGTGCTGATGCAGGCGCAGGTCAACCACAAGGCGGCAACGCTGGTGCTGATGCCTCTGGCAGCGATGTAGAAGATGTAGACTTCGAAGAAGTTAAATAAGCTGTAAATCAAATTGTGTGAAAGCATAAATTGAATAAAGCGCTTATACCGGTGCAAATCGGTATTTTTAAAACAGAACGAAAAAGCCCGAATCGCAAGATTCGGGCTTTTTTTTTGATTTTTTAGAAGAGAACCATTTTTCCGCGTTAGGGATTGCAGTGGAAATCCTTTTGTGAGGTACGAGCAAAAAGATTGCAACGTAAAGCCCGACCCGAAGGGTAACGCCCTAAAAATCAATGGAATATTCAGAAAACTACTTTGAAGCAAATCATCCCCGTTTATAGTTGAGAAAGTTTAGTTATAAGATAAGTGATTATACGAAGTTAGTCTTAAAGTGGGTTTATTGTCATGCTGAAGTTGTTTCAGCATCGCACCGGCATTTCCCAAACTTTGGTTAGTTTCCGTATAGAGCAACGATTAAGCTACTTGTGTGATCGTGAAATAAATTTAGGGTGACGACAGGTTATGATTCGAGGATATTAATAAATTAAAGCAGTTTATTAAAATTCATCTTTATAAATAAAAATTTTGCTTAAATTACATCAATAGTATGAACATTGAAACAAAAGAGATGGCAACGATCAGAAAAACCATAACCGTTACCCATAAGCAGGATGAGTGGATTAAGGCGCAAATTGAAAAAGGGGATTATACTAATGAAAGTGAATACATCCGCGATCTTTTACGGAAGGAGCAAGAGGGATTTGCAAATTTTATGGCTACAAAAGCCGCGATAGAAGAGGGATTGAACAGTGGCGTAAGTGCAAGGAGTATAGACGAGATTTGGAAGCAAGCAGAAAAAGAAATAAGTGTAAAAAATGTCTAAATTTCATTTCACTGAAGCCGCAGACAAAGATATTTTAGAAATTGCCAAATATGGTATCGAAACTTGGGGAATTGAACAATCAAGAAAGTACAAGACAGGATTTTACAATTGTTTTCAATTTTTAGCCGATAATCCTGATATAGGCCGTGATGCTTCTATTCTTGCTCCGCATTTGAAACGCTATTCTTACAAAGCGCACGCTATCTTTTTTAAACCAACGGCAGAAGGCATTTTGATTATTCGGGTTTTAGGACAAAAAATGGACTTTGAGAAGCAATTTTGAACTTGAGATCATGGGTTTTGAAAGTTTGAAATTTTCCCGGCTTTAAAATAATTAAGAAAAAAAAGTTACATCCAGATCTTATAATCCCTGAGATAATCATTGATATACCGCTGTAAATTTTTTACCGCCTCCTTAAAATCGATGCGGGGTGTTTCCTTAAAACGTTCGGCCTCCTCGTCTTTTTTGAGTTCGTCGTGAATTCCCGCCCTGATTTGGGTAACCAATTCTTCCAGATGTTTTAACCGGGTTGCTTTTTGTTCTATACGCTGCTCTGCATCCACCAGGAGATCGCGCGTTTCTTCAAACTGCTCAATAAGTTCCTGCACGGCGGGATGTTTTTCGAGTTCGGGAGCGTTTTTAAGTAGCTGGTTCGGGGTGCGCATATCTTTCGTTTTAAGGTATTAAAAAACCCCCTAAAAAGTTTCAATTTCGCCTTAAAAATCGGCTTTTTTGAATGTATTTTGGAGGGTTTTCAGTTGTTTTCGAACTATTTATTTCTCCGCATTGGGATACCAGTCTAATTGTACAACACCTATTTCAGGATTTCCCTCTTCGACGAGTTTTTTAAATTTGTCGACATCGCTCAATCCATCCTGACCACGGTAATGGTAGGGATATACTTTTTTAGGTGCAAAGGCGAGAACGCCATCTGCTGCACTTTCAACGGTCATCGTATAGGGAAGGTTCATGCATACAAAAGCATAATCAATGCTTTTAAGATCGCGCATTTCGGGAATGTCTTCGGTGTCGCCGGAAAAGTAAACCCTAAGTCCATCTTTTTCAAGTACATATCCATTGCCACGGCCTTTAGTATGAAATTCTTTGGCCTCTTCGCGTAGGTTATACATTGGGACACCGGTGATTGAAATTCCATAGATTTCCGTTGTTTCACCGTTGCCTAGAATGGTCATTTGCTGTTTCATACCCTTGTCCAGTTGGTCTGCTACCGCTTGTGGTGCAACTATTTTTGTTTCCGGGGTTATGACAGCTTTTAATGTTTCTGCGTTGAGGTGATCGCCATGAATGTCGGTAATCAGTACAACATTAGATTTTGACTGGTCTTTGAAAGCTTCGGCGCCGCCCACGGGATCAATATAGAAAACAGTGGTATCAATATTAAAAACCGCGGTCGCGTGCTCTATAGGCATTATATCAAAATCGGGCTTCTCCTGAGAATCTTCTTCGGTCATTGCCATTTGCTCAGGTTCCGGGCTATTTGTTTCGGTTTTTTTGTCATTTTTACAGCTTCCCAGTACAAGGGTGGCCATCAGTAAAAGTGTAGTGTTTCTCATAAAATAAGTATTAAAGATTAAGTTTCATTTTAATATCGGCGCGATTATAAGGAGTATTAGTTTCTAACGGAACTTCTTCAAAACCAAACTTCCCATAGATATAAATCGCATTTTCTAATGTACGATTTGAGTACAAAATCAAACTCGTTATTAGGTTTTCTTTAGCAAAAGAAAGCGCGAAGGTCAGCAGCTTCTGGCCAATTTTCTGACCGCGATAAGCTTTGTCAATGGCCATTTTTGTGAGTTCATATTCTGCTTCATCTATTTTCATAAGCGCCACGGTACCCACAACGCGGTTGTCAATTTTAGCGATCAAGATATGACCTTGTTTGTCAATGATGAATTCCTGAGGATTGCCAAGTACCTTGCGGTCGTAGGCTTCCACTACAAAAAATTCATCCAGCCAGGCAATATTAAGATGTTCAAAGGCTTCTTTATATTCTGGTTTGAAGGTGTCATATTCAGGATCTATCATTAGTAGGGGTTTGCGGTTAATCAGAGTTTAAAGGTAATTTCTGTAGATGGATAAGGCATCTACTCTTCCCAAAATTAATTATTATGCAAAGTTAGTTTTTCTGGGAACTTATTTTGCGTTAGGGATTGAAGTGAATTTTTTTGTCCCTTCCGGGAGGAATCCTTTTTGCGAGGTACGAGCAAAAGATTGCAACGTAAAGCCCGACCCGCAGGGAAAACGCCCAAAACCAACAAAAGAGCCAAAGTTGTTCAGAGTCAAATAATGCCATCCAATTTCAAGAACATTTATTTATACTTTGGAACTTTTATAAAAATTCAAAAAGCTATTAACAAGTAACCTATTTTCTATTTTCCCAGCTATATTTTGTAATTTACACTCTGCTAAAAAACCAAGTGATGAAAAAAGAAAAACCAGGCTTAAATACGATTTGTACCCATGTAGGGGAAGTTCATGATGAACAGTTCAAAGGCGCTATCTCGCCCATATATATGTCAACTTCCTATGCTTTTGAAGATGTGGAAAAAAAACGCTATCCCAGATATTTTAATACGCCTAACCAGGATATGCTGGGCAAAAAGATTGCCGCACTGGAGGGTGCCGAAGCCGGGATGATCTTTGGCAGCGGCATGGCTGCGGTGAGCACTGCGCTGCTTTCCTTCTTAAAACATGGCGATCACGTGGTACTTCAAAAGACGCTGTACGGTGGTACTTTTAACCTCGTGGAGGAAGAATTTGAACGTTTTGGTATCCAATATTCCTTTACGGATGGACTGGATGAAAATTCTTTTGAAAAGGCGATTAAAGAGAACACAAAAGTGATCTATATAGAAACACCTTCCAATCCGCTATTGACCATCACCGGACTCGAAATGGTCGCGCAACTGGGCAAAAAACATAAAATTATCACGATGATCGATAATACTTTTGCCTCTCCCGTAAACCAAAATCCCATTGCGCACGGTATTGACATTGTGATTCACAGCGCTACAAAATACATGGGTGGTCACAGTGATATAACGGCCGGGGCGATTGCCTGTACGCAGGAACATATGGATGTTATCTGGAACAAATCCAAAAATCTGGGCGGTAGCCTTGCAGATTTTATGGTCTGGATGCTGGAGCGCAGTCTGAAAACACTCGGGCTTCGGGTGAAAGCGCAGAACGAAAATGCCAGGAAGCTCGCCAAATGGCTTGAAAAAAATGAGCATGTGAAGCATGTATACTATCCGGGGTTAGAATCACACCCAGACCATCAACTTGCAAAATCGCAGATGTCTGGATACGGCGGCATGCTTTCTTTTGAACTCAACGATAGCCTTGACGCAGATCAGTTTCAGAAGGAACTAAAACTTATTAAAAGTAGTATGAGCCTTGCGGGCGTAGAGAGTACGATTCTTTCACCCGCGAAAACGTCGCATTCCCTGATGAGCCCAGAGGAACGTAAAAATCAGAAAATAAGCGATGGTTTACTGCGTTTTTCGGTAGGTATTGAAGATAAAAAAGACCTTATCGCAGACCTGGAACAAGCGCTTGCAGCGGTTACAGAGCAACACTTGATAAAATAAATATAAATTAAGGTTCAATCAAAAAGACAATAAAACAGTAATATATCCCTATTTTTTGACTGAAATTAACTGAAAAATAGAGATAAAAAGCACTTTATGAAATTAGATATTCTTGCCATAGGCGCCCATCCTGATGACGTGGAACTTTCCTGCGCGGCCACACTTGTAAAGGAAGTGGCGAACGGAAAAAAAGTGGGCGTACTGGATCTTACACGTGGCGAACTGGGAACGCGCGGTTCTGCGGAATTAAGGGATGAGGAAGCCGCGGAAGCTGCAAAGATCATGGGACTGAGCGTTAGGGAAAACCTGGGACTTGCTGATGGCTTTTTTAGTAACGACCGCGAAACCCAAATCAGGATTATAGAAATGTTGCGCAAATATCAACCCGAAATCGTATTGTGTAATGCCATCAGGGATCGACATATTGATCATGGGCGCGGTAGTACCCTTGTAAGCCACGCGTGTTTTTTAAGCGGACTTCTGAAAATAGAGACGCAAATGGACGGGAAATCCCAGGAAAAATGGAGGCCCAAGCATGTGTATCATTACATTCAGTGGGAAAATATCACACCAGATTTTGTAGTTGATGTCACCGGCTTTATGGATAAGAAAAAAGAAGCCGTCCTTGCCTACAAATCACAGTTTTTTGATGAGAAAAATCAGGAGGGGAATACCCCCATAAGTAGTATTAACTTTAAGGAAAGTGTAGATTATCGCGCAAGGGACCTTGGCCGACTCATAGGTACCGAGTATGGGGAAGGTTTTACGGCAGAACGCTTCCCGGCGGTAAACTCTATTTTTGACCTGATTTAAAAGAGTTGCCGAAAAAAATAAATTTACTATTGTGCAAACAGGGTATTTACCGTACATTTGCACCCGCATATTTTGGTAATGAGATATGTTTTTTAAATGGTGGTTGTAGCTCAGTTGGTTAGAGCGCCTGGTTGTGGTCCAGGAGGTCGTCGGTTCGAGACCGATCTTCCACCCAAAAAGCCTTTCAGCAATGAAAGGCTTTTTTTGTTTTTAAACTTTTTGGTTGAACCTCATTGTTCTATGAAACTAGGGGCGATTTTTGTTTTATTTTCAAGTGTTATTATCCTTCTTTAAAACTTTTACAATTTAGAATACGACCTCTAAGGGTTGTGGAGCACTTCTACTTACAGGATAATCAGCAAAGTATATTTCCGACCGGGATCTAGCGCATTTTATAAATGGTATTTCTAGAAAGTACCGTTTCCATTTCTACTTTTAATAATTATCTTAACAGATTTTTATACATTTCTTATCAGTGCTATACTAAACTTTTAAACTTAACAAAGTCATGGTCTTTTTTCTTATTATAATCGGTATTCTTTTACTTGTGTTTCTCGTCGCCGTTATCAAATTGGATACATTTATTTCCTTTGTCCTTGTTTGTTTACTTGTGGGTGTCACCGGCGGGTTGACAATGGGTCAATCTATGGATGCTATCGAAGCAGGAATAGGAAATACCCTAAGTTCGCTCGTGCTCATACTCGGTTTTGGAGCCATGCTGGGCAAATTAGTTGCGACCAGTGGCGCCGCAGATCAGATCACGAATACACTGGTAGATTTATTTGGCGTTAAGAATATTCAAATAGCATTGATCATTACAGGTTTTATAGTGGGAATTCCTATGTTTTATACCGTGGGATTTGTGATTCTCGTGCCTTTGGTAATTGCAATTGCCACAACGACAAAACTGCCGCTGCTTTATGTAGGTTTGCCTATGCTGGCCTCCCTATCAGTTACCCATGGTTTTTTACCACCGCATCCTGCACCCACCGCTATTTCTGAAATTTACGGTGCAGATCTTGGCCTTACTCTTATTTATGGCATAATTGCCGGGATACCAGCGATTTTAACTGCAAAATTTCTACTTTCTGGCGTGATGAAGCGTATTCAGCCTAAACCGCTCCAGGAATTTGTGGTAGAGCGGGATGACCGTTATACCGTGCCGCCCATGTCAACAAGTATTTCTATTGCGCTGCTTCCCGTTATTCTAATTGGTGGCGCTTCTGTTTTGAACACTTTTGTTATTGAAAACCCCATTATAAGCGCGATAGGTAATCCTTCCATTGCGATGCTTATTTCGGTATTGGCGGCCATTTATTTTCTCGGAATACGTACCGGGCGTACCCTAAGCGATGTCACTAAAGCCTTGTCTGAATCTATTGCCAGTATAGCTGGCGTATTGCTCATTATAGCCGGGGCCGGTGCTTTTAAACAAATAATGGTAGCGACCGAAATTAGTGAGGAAATTGGCCAGTTGCTGGGCAGTATGGATTTATCCCCCTTACTTTTGGCCTGGATCATTGCCGCCCTGATACGGGTTTGTGTGGGTTCTGCAACCGTAGCTGGTCTCACCGCTGCCAGTATCATCATGCCCGTGGTAGCGTCATCTGATGTGTCACCAGAATTACTTGTGCTGGCTACCGGAGCGGGCAGTATTACTTTTTCACACATCAACGACGGCGGTTTTTGGCTTTTTAAAGAATATTTCAATGTTACCATAAAAGAAACCCTAATGTCGTGGACATTGATGGAAACTTCGGTTTCCATTGTGGGGCTAATTGTCGTTTTATTGCTCAACTTAATTGTTTAACTATGAATATTGAAGATAGAATTAAGGAACTCAATTTACAATTGCCCCCGGCACCACCACTGGGCGGTGTTTATAAACCGGTTATACAGGTAGGAAATATGCTTTATGTTTCTGGTCAGGGGCCCGTTAGGAATGATACTTCGCTTATCACCGGCAAGTTGGGCAAGGACCTGACGACACGGGAAGGTTATGATGCGGCAAGACAGGTGGGGCTAACCATGCTGGCAACGATGAAGGCGCAACTGGGGGATTTAAAAAACGTGAAGCGTCTGGTAAAGACCCTGGGCATGGTAAACGGCCAGCCTGATTTTTATGACCATCCCAAAGTTATCAACGGTTTTAGTGAACTTATGGTTGAATTGCTTGGCGATGACCTTGGAAAAGGCGCACGCAGCGCCGTAGGAATGACACTTCCCGGTAATATCGCGGTTGAAATTGAAGCCATCTTTGAAATGCATGGGTCATGAAAGACTGGTTTGAAATCCTTCGGCCAGACAGTTTGCTGACTCCGGCCTTACTTTTCTATCCACAGCGTATTGCGCGGAATATAGAAAAAATGATACAGATTGCAGGTTCTCCTTCAAGACTGCGCCCCCATGTCAAAACCCATAAGTGTACAGAAATTGTCCAGATGCAATTGAAAAAGGGGATCTGCAAATTTAAATGTGCTACGCTTGCCGAATCTAAAATGCTGGCCAAGGCCGGGGCAAAAGATATATTAGTCGCATACCCACTCGTGGGACCGGCACAAATCCTTTTTTTAGAATTGTGTAAAACCTATGCGAATTCCAGGTTTTCAGTACTTGTAGACCATGAGGATCAGCTTGAGCTTTGGGACAAAAAAGGAGAAAAAATTTCTGTTTTTATCGACCTGAATGTAGGTATGAACCGCACGGGAATACAGATGCAGGAAGCTGCGGCTTTCTATAAGAGGGTGCTCCATTCCTCCCAAACAAACTTCATGGGATGGCACCTTTATGATGGCCATATTCATGATATAGCCATCGCAGATCGAGAAGGGGCAGTGGCCGAAGCGTTTAGTGGTCTGGAACAATTGCTCAACAAAACCGGTACACAAGATGCTGAAATTACCTGCGGAGGTAGTATCACGTTTCCCGTGCATGCAAAATATGCTCATCGTACCCTTTCACCAGGAACAACACTTTTATGGGACGAAGGTTATGCTTCAGTATTTCCTGATCTTCCTTTTGAAAATGCCGCTACAGTCGGTACGCGCGTGATAAGTAAACCGGCAGCAGACACGCTATGTCTGGACCTGGGCCACAAAGCAGTAGCTTCAGAAATGAAAAAGGATTCTGTTTTCTTTCCGCAGCTTCCCGATGCTAAAATTCTGGTGCATAGCGAGGAGCACATGGTCATTAAAACCAATCAGGCAAAAAACCGGCATATTGGCGATATCCTATATGGGATTCCGTGGCATATCTGTCCCACTGTTGCCCTGCATTATCAGGCGGCTATTGTTGAAAATCAGGATTTGACCGGTTTTTGGGAAATTGGGGCACGCGATAGAATTTATAAATTATGAATGTTGACAAGCCTCTTGATAAACCCTTTATTTTTGATGCGCACCTTGATTTGGCAATGAATGCGATGGAATGGAACCGGGACCTTACCCATACCATAGAAGAATTGAGGGCTACCGAAGACGGAATGATCGATAAGCCAGACCGTGCGCAAGGGACGGTATCCTTCCCCAGTTTAAGGGAGGGAAATGTAGGTATTGTTGTGGGAACGCAGATCGCCCGCTTTGCAAAAAGAAAAGGAAACCTGCCCGGCGCTAGTTGGAATTCACCAGAACAGGCCTGGGCACAAACCCAGGGCCAACTCGCCTGGTACCAGGCGATGGAGCATAAAGGGCAGATCAGGCAAATTTTGAATAAAGAGGATATTGATAAGCATTTGGCAAGCTGGGAAACAGATGCTGCGAATACGCCTCTGGGGCTTATCCGAAGTCTTGAAGGAGCAGATTCCATATTGAGTATGCACTATCTTCACAAGGCCTATGAAGATGGACTGCGTGCTATTGGCCCTGCGCATTACGGTCCGGGAGTTTATGCTCAGGGTACAGATGCTACGGGTGGAATAGGGCAGAGTGGGCGTGAATTATTAAAGGAAATGGAAGCGTTGAACATCATTCTGGATACTACACATCTTTGTGATGACAGCTTTTGGGAAGCCTTAGCAAATTTTAAAGGTCCGGTTTGTGCAAGCCATAACAATTGCCGGGCGCTTGTTCCCCATCACCGGCAGTTTTCTGATGACCAACTGAACGCATTAATTGCGAGAGAGGCGATAATAGGAGTAGTTATGGATGCCTGGATGTTAACCCCGAACTGGATACGTGGTAAGTCAACCCCGAAAGGTGAAAATATCTCACTGCACCAGGTAGTAGATCATATCGATTACATCTGCCAGCTCGCCGGTAACAGTTTGCATGCGGGTATAGGATCAGATTTAGATGGGGCTTTTGGTACAGAGCAGGGTCCAAAGGACGTTGATACCATAGCTGATTTACAAAAAATTCCGTATTTACTTTCCCAGAGAGGGTATACAAAAGAGAATATTGAGAATATTTGTTCAAAGAACTGGTTAAGGTTTTATATGAATGCCTGGAGTTAAGAATTTTGGATCAATCCAACTAATTACAAAAAAAACGAGGCCATTAGTTAAATAACGGCCTCGTTTTAATACTTAGTAATCGGTTTTACTCTTTATCTGCGGAAATACGCTTTTCTTGATTCGCCACGTTCCAGGCGGTGTAAAATACAAGTTGGGCACGTTTTGTAAGCAATGGATAGTTGATTTTATCTGGAGTATCCCCCGGTTTGTGATAATCTTCGTGCACACCATTGAAATAAAATATTATAGGAACACCGTTTTTAGCGAAGTTGTAATGGTCTGAACGGTAGTAAAAACGATTGGGATCGTTCTCATCGTTAAAGGTATAATCCAGATCCATGTTCATGTATTTTTCATTAGTCGCTTCAGAAAGATCATGCAATCCCTGGCTCAGCTTGTCTGAACCTATCAAATACACATAGTTTTCATCGTCGCTGTGTTCTGCATCCTGACGGCCTATCATATCAATGTTAAGGTCTACCACCGTACTATCCAGTGAAAAAATAGGATGTTCAACATAATATCTTGAACCTACAAGTCCTTTTTCTTCCCCTGTAACATGTAAGAACAAAATACTGCGCTGTGGACGGTAACCCTGTTTTACAGCTTCCTGAAAAGCTTCGGCGATTTCCATAACGGCAACCGTACCAGAACCATCATCATCAGCTCCATTGTTGATTTGCCCGTCGTCGTTAACGCCTACATGATCCAGGTGTGCTGAGATCACAACATATTCATTGGGTTTTGTACTTCCTTTGATAAAAGCCGCTACATTTTCAGAATCCTTGATTCCGCTTCCTTCTTTAAAAAAGGTTGCCGGCACGGTCTGAAAGTAGGTAGAGTCCATCGCTGATGGAATATCGTGCTCTTTGTAGAAATCACGAATGTAATTGACTGCTTTTTTCTGACCCGGCTCACCGGTTTCCCTGCCTTCAAACTCATCAGAGGCGTAGGTGTAAAGCATTTCTTTGGTTTCTTCCGCAGTAATCGTTTCTGCGAACGGCGCAGGATCAACCTGGGTCATATCCACATTTTTTGCCGCGTCATCAGCAGTCATTTGAGAACCACAATTGGTCAGCATCATTGAAGCCACCATTGTGGCAGAAAGCATAAGCGTTTTCATATCTTAATCGTATTTATTGAAGTAATTGGTATTTCCAAAAAGGCTACACATATAATGCCCAAATATAACATTTCCTAAAAACTCTGAGAAAAGGGGTCCTTTTAGTCTGCTGGTAGCGCATCTGGAGCGCAGCTAATCACAAAATCCCCGGTTTTTTCACCTTTTTTGATGCTAAAACTGCGAAAATCCTCCAGAAATCCACCAATAGCTTTTATACCTTCAAAATCACTTTTTTGATGTGTGGAAGTGAGAACAAAGCTTTTTGCTTTTCCATTCTCTGCTGCTTTTGCGCCCGTGGGACTATCTTCAAAAATGATTGCATCTTCGATCTTTACGTTCAGTTTTTCGGCAACTTTTGTAAAAACCTCGGGATCTGGCTTTCCTTTTTTCACATCGCCTGCATGAATAAAAACACTGAAATACTCCTGTAGGTCAAGGGCTTTTACCGTAAATTCAAGATTTTCGGCGGGGGCTGCAGTTCCTATTCCCATTGGGATTCCCAGGGCTTTAGCTTCTTTTAGAAACCTTGCCAGGCCGGGAACGAGTTTAATATCTTCGGCGTATAGTTCACGGTAGGTTGCTTCTTTATCTTTGGCAATTTCCTGCATTTCCCCTTCGGAAAAGCGATCGCCAAAAAGCCTCTTTAAAATCTCATCATTTACCCCATGAATATCACGCATTACCTCGTCTAAGGTAAGATCACGTCCCAGTTCTTTCAGCTTTTGCTGCCAGGCGCGGTGATGTACCATCATATTGTCAACCATGGTGCCATCCATATCAAAAATAAGTGCTTTACAGGAAAGTGATTTTGTTGTTTTCATAAACTAAATAGGGATTTTATATAAAAAAATGAGCCATTTTTGATCAATTTCTGACCAAAAATGGCTTTTATTATTCTGGATTGCACGCTGTATTTTGATCACAGGCGGCAGGTTATCAGGGTTTTTTCTTCTTTTTGTTCCGCCATATAAAATACAGGATGATAAAGAGCACGGGCAAAACGATAAAAATGATCACGTCTGCTGGATCACTAAAATCTAAGGGTGCGTTATTGGCGTTATTTGGAACGTCTTGAGAAACCTGAATCATAAGTTGTGTTGTAAAATTGTTCTGGATTCTGGTTTAAAATACCTGGAATACATAACCTAGCAACCAGTAAAGAATTGCAAAAACCACAATGGTGCCTATGCAACCACAGCGGCCGCCGCCTATTTTTTTTGCTCCCCAGCCGGCGATCAGCGCCCTAAAAAGATTTTTCATTGTAAAAAGTATCGGTTAGTTAGTCGACTAAAATACGTGAATATTGTTTGCCCATGACATGCTGCCCGCATATTAACAGGACTTTAATTTTCAACCTTCTATTTTGTAGTGCAGGCATTGTAATTTTGAGGTAAAATACATGATATGAATTTAAAAAAACTGGGCAGGACCTCACTGGAGATTCCCCCCATTGCCTTTGGTGGAAATGTTTTTGGGTGGACGGCAGATAAAAAGATGTCTTTTAGGCTTCTTGATGAGCTTTTGGAAAAAGGCTTCAACTATATTGACACCGCAAATGTATATTCACGCTGGGTTGAGGGCCATGAAGGCGGGGAAAGTGAAACGGTGATAGGTCAATGGATGAAAGAACGCGGCAACCGCGATAAAATGATTATTGCCACAAAAGTGGGAATGGATATGGGACAGGGTCACGTAGAACTTTCCGCAGAGCATATAAAAAAACAGATGGATCAGAGCCTGCAGCGCCTGCAAACAGATTACGTGGATGTTTATTTTAGCCATAAACATGACGATGATACGCCTATCAAAGAAACGCTGGCAACCTATAACCAACTGGTAAACGACGGAAAAGTACGTTATATAGGTGCATCCAACTTTCCGCTTGCGGAATTGATGGAATCCCTTGAACATTCAAAAACTAAAAATATACCGCGCTACGAGGTTTATCAGCCAGAATATAACCTGATGCGACGCGATGGTTTTGAAGGTGCAGTTCGTGATTTTTGTATTGAAAATGACATTTCTGTAACCAGTTACTTTACACTGGGCAGCGGTTTCCTTACCGGAAAATACGATGCGAAAGAAGATTCTGAGGGAAGGGCACGTGAGAAACATGTGAGTAAGTTCTTCAATAAAAAAGGGGAACAGGTTCTCAATACATTAAAAGATATAGCTCAAGAGCATAATTCCTCGCAGGCTGCCGTTGCGATAGCCTGGACGATGGCGCAACCGGGAATCACCGCACCCATAGCCAGCGCTACCAAGCCCGAACATCTGGAAGCATTTTACCGGGCCGTAAAAATTGATCTGAATAAGGATCAACTCGATCGCTTAGACGACGCCAGCAGTTCTTCGGATTAGTCATTTGCGACTGCTTCGACAAGCGGCTCGTAAATATGTAGAATATCCTCTAAAATCGCCTGTTTTTCGGTTAATTTGCCCTGAAAAACAGGCGATTTTATACCTTTTTGAAACTGGTTATTCCCTGTAAAAACCCACGCTTCATCCCATAATTTCAGGTCGATAAAATGTTGCAAGGTTGCGGCTCCACCTTCTACGATTAGCGATTGTATATCGCGTTTAAAGAGGCTATTGCAAATTTGTTGGGGTACGTTTCCATTAAAATCTACCGTAATAAACTCGGGATTTTGACTGTTTTCTTGCTGTTTTTCGGTAAAAATGAGCGTTTTTACTTCGCCATCCATAACTGAAAAATCGGCGGGTATTTTACCGTTTCGGTCAATAATGATCCGCACGGGATTGTTGCCTTTCCAGTCTCTAACGGTTAGGCTGGGATTGTCCTGTAAAACCGTGTTTGTTCCCACCAGTATGGCCTGTTCTGCTGCCCGAAGTTGGTGCACACGTTGGCGGGAATGGGTATTTGTGATCCACACCGGTTCTTTTTTATCCCGGGTTTCAGGATCTGGAGCGATAAAACCATCTATGGTCTGCGCCCATTTTAAGATGATAAAAGGTCTTTTTTTCTCGTGAAAGGTAAAAAAGCGTTTATTTATTTTTTGACATTCGTCTTCCAGAACGCCCACCATAACTTCGCGCCCGGCCTCAAGCAATTTTTGAATACCGCGACCGGCGACTTTTGCAAAGGGATCAATGGTGCCAATTACAATTTTCGGAATATTTTTAGCAATGATAAGATCGCTACAGGGTGGGGTTTTCCCATAATGGCTGCAGGGTTCAAGACTTACATATAACGTTGCCTTTTTCAGCAGGCGCGCATCGCGTACCGCATTAATCGCATTTACTTCCGCGTGAGGGCCGCCATAGGGGCTGGTAAAACCTTCACCTATTATAACACCATCAACCACAAGCACCGCGCCCACAGATGGGTTGGGCATCGCCGCCGGAAAGCCATTCTTAGCCAGTTGCAGGCAGCGATCCATATATTTTTCATGTATCTTCACGTCTCAAAAATAAGTAAAAATGATGGCGTACGCATCCTTTAAAAGTTGCTTTAAGAACGTTTAAATTTACTCAGATATGACCATTAGACCCATAAAGAAAGAAGACAACGCCACGATGGCCCGTGTGCTCCGCGAAGTGCTGATCGAGATGGGCGTGCCTAAAGTAGGCACCGCTTATGCAGACAAAGCGCTTGATATGCTCTATGAAACCTACGATGAGCCGAGAGCCGAATATTTTGTGATCGAAGAAAATGGAAAACTGCTGGGCGGTGCGGGAATCGCGCAGCTGGCCAACTATGATGGACCGGTCTGCGAACTCCAAAAAATGTACGCGCTTGCCGAAATACGGGGCAAAGGCTACGGAAAACAATTGATGCAAATATGTCTTGATTTTGCCAAAAAACAGGGTTTTGAGCGGGTTTATATTGAAACCATGCCGAATATGGAAGGCGCGCAAAACCTTTATAAAAAATCCGGATTTTACTACATTGACGGTCCCATGGGCAATACCGGTCACTGTGCCTGTCCCGTGCACATGTTGAAAGATTTAAAGGAAGAACATGACGGTTAAAGCTTTCCGGGAATATTTTAGTTCAGAATTAAAATCTGCCTATCCCGCAATGGAAATTCAGACGTTCTTTCAGCGCCTTGCCGAAGCTTATCTGGGCATGACACGCATAGAGGTGACTTTAAATCCTGATAAAAAACTGACCAAAAGTGAGGAAAATCGGTTACAAATGGCATTAAAACGCCTGTTGCAGCACGAACCTTTGCAATATATCCTGGGGGAAACCGAGTTTTATGGACTTCCATTTCTGGTAAATAGTGACGTGCTGATCCCACGCCCGGAAACCGAAGAACTAGTGGACTGGGTGCTCAGCGATTTAAAAAAAAAAGCTATTTCTGCAGAAAGTGATATAAATACTAAAAGGCCAAAAATACTGGATATAGGTACAGGCTCCGGTTGTATCGCCATCTCGCTTGCAAAAAAGCTTGAAAAAGCACAGGTTTTTGGTCTTGATTTCTCTGAAAAAGCCCTGGAAACGGCTAAAAAAAACGCGCTCCTCAGTGAAGTTTCAGTAGCATTTTTACAGCAGGATATTTTAAAGTGTGAATCCCTCCCGCAACAGTATGATGTGATTATTTCCAATCCGCCCTACGTGCGCGCGCTTGAAAAAGTAGAACTACAGCCCAATGTTTTGAACCACGAGCCGGCATCAGCGCTTTTTGTGGCTGATGATGACGCGCTGGTTTTTTATCGAAAAATAGCGGCGCTGGGAATGCAAAATTTAGTAAAAGGCGGCTGCCTTTATTTTGAGATCAATGAGTATCTTGAAGCGGAAACCCGCGATCTGGTTGCGGGTTTTGGTTATAAAGAGATAATTTTACGTAACGATATATTTGGCAAAGCCAGAATGTTAAAAGCTACAAAACCATGAACAAAATTGAGTCCATTTGTGTGTTCTGCGGAAGCAGCGAAGGCAAAGATGCCGCAATCATTGAACAAGCCACCCAACTGGGAAAAACACTTGCCAAACGAAAAATAACCCTGGTTTATGGTGCTTCAAAAATAGGGATTATGGGTAAAGTCGCCCATGCTTCGCTTGAAAATGGAGGGAAGGTTGTGGGGATCATCCCAGAGTTTTTAAAACTAAAAGAAATTGTTCATCTGGGTCTCGATGAGCTGATCACGACAAAGAACATGCACGACCGTAAAATGCTCATGCAGGAAAGGAGCGATGCGTTTATCGCGTTGCCGGGAGGTTTTGGTACCCTGGAAGAACTTTTTGAAATCATCACCTGGTCACAATTGGGACTGCACCATAAACCCATTGGCCTGCTCAATACCAGCGGTTTTTATGACCACCTGATCGCCCTGCTCAAAGAAATGGTACGCCAGGGATTTCTCAAAACAGCAAATATGGAGCTGCTCATTGTAGATGAAGATATAGAGTCGCTACTGCACAAAATGGAAACGTTTGAGCCTACCATTGAGGCAAAATGGTTAAAACTGGAACAAACATAAAATTATTTTTACTCAGGAGAAGTTCCTCCCCTTTTTTCAAGGGGAGGTGCCGAAGGCGGAGGGGTAAAACACTGGATTTCTATTTAAATAAATGTTGTTTCCAATTTCAAAAAATATAATGACGAACATAGAACTTTAAGTATTTATAATTTAATTTCTCTCTTATAAAGAACAAGTTTTGCGTTAGGGATTGCAGTGAAAATCCTTTTTGCGAGGAACGAGCCAAAAGATTGTAGCGCAAAGCCCGACCCGCTAGGGTAACGCCCAAAATCTTATTCATAAATCCGATTTTTTTATTACAGTACATGAATATTGAAGAAAAAATAAACCAACTCCGCGACGAACTGCGGCAGCATAATTACAAGTATTATGCGCTTGATACTCCAGAGATTTCAGATTATGATTTTGATAAAAAGCTGAAGGAACTTCAGGAACTGGAAGAAAAGCATCCTGAATTTTACGATGCCAATTCGCCAAGCTTACGCGTGGGCGGTATGGTGACCAAAAATTTTGAGACCGTAAAGCACGATACGCGCATGTACTCGCTGGCCAATTCCTACTCACAGGAAGATCTGGAAGACTGGGAAAAGCGCATTAAAAAGTTGGTCGAAGGCGAGGTGGAATATGTTTGCGAACTAAAGTACGATGGGGCATCCATAAGCCTTACCTATGAAAATGGCGAACTTGTGCGCGCCATTACCCGCGGCGATGGTACACAGGGCGATGACGTGACCCACAATGTGCGCACCATACGCTCTGTACCCTTAAAACTTAAGGGTGATTTTCCCGAAAAATTTGATATACGCGGTGAAATTGTGCTTCCATATGCTGGTTTTGCGCAGATGAATGCGGCGCGCGTAGAAGACGGGGAGGAGCCGTACAGCAACCCGCGGAACACGGCTTCCGGAAGTTTGAAATTACAGGACAGCTCTGAGGTTGCGCGTCGTCCCTTAGAATGTTTGCTTTATACGATCGTGGGTGAGAACCTGGATATTTCCACACAGTTTGAAAGCCTGGAAAAAGCACGAGAATGGGGCTTTAAAGTTCCGGAAGCGGCAAAACTGGTTGAATCTACCTCAAAAACACTTGATTTTATCAAGTACTGGGACACGCACCGCCACGATCTACCTTATGAGACCGATGGCGTGGTGATCAAAGTAAACAGTTTTGAACAACAGACAGAGCTTGGTTTTACCGCAAAAGCGCCACGCTGGGCGATGGCCTACAAATTTAAGGCAGAACAGGTTTCTACTTTGTTGAAGAAAATCACCTATCAGGTGGGCAGAACCGGGGCGATAACGCCAGTGGCCAACTTAAAAGCGGTACAACTGGCGGGAACGGTTGTCAAACGCGCTTCTTTGCACAATGCAGATCAGATTGAAAAGCTTGATATACGCGAGGGGGACACCGTTTTTGTGGAAAAAGGAGGGGAAATTATCCCGAAAATCATTGGGGTGGATTTTGAAAAACGCGATCCCAATTCGGAACCTACGGAATACCGAAAAACCTGCCCCGAATGCGAGACAGAACTGGTACGCACCGAAGGCGAGGCGATTCATTATTGTCCCAATGCGTTGGGCTGCCCGCCGCAGATTATTGGGCGTATTCAACATTTTATTTCGCGTCGCGCCATGGATATTGAAGGCCTGGGCGGGGAGACGGTTGCGCTTTTGGTCAAAAATGACCTGATTCATAATTACGCTGATCTTTACGAACTCAAAAAAGAGCAAGTGCTACCGCTGGAGCGCATGGCAGAAAAGTCGGCAGAAAACCTAATAAATGGCATAAAAGCGTCAAAAAACGTCCCTTTTGAGCGGGTTTTATTCGGTCTGGGGATACGTTATGTGGGCGAAACGGTGGCCAAAAAACTGGCCAAGCACTACAAAAATATAGATGCCCTGGCAGCCGCAGGCGAAGAGGAACTGGTCGCGGTTGACGAAATAGGGGAGCGCATCGCGGAAAGCGTGGTCAGCTTTTTTGCGCAGGAAAAAAGCCTGGAGATCATCAACCGGTTAAAAGATTACGGACTTCAATTGGAAATCGATCCTGAACTACTGGAAAATCAAAGTGAAACTCTGGCGGGAAAAACTTTCGTGGTTTCAGGCGTTTTTGAAATGTCACGCACGGATCTAAAGAAACTGATCGAAGATAATGGCGGTAAGGTTTCCGGTTCAATTTCCTCTAAAACATCGTATGTGGTGGCGGGGGAAAATATGGGTCCGGCGAAACTGAGCAAGGCAGAAAGTCTGGGGATTTCTATTATTTCCGAAGCTGATCTTTTAGGGATGGTTTAGGGGAATTAAGAGTAAAGAGTAAAGAGCAAAGAGTAAAGAATATAGAGTAAAGAGCAAAGAGTAAAGAATATAGAGTAAAGAGCAAAGAGCAAAAAGCAAAGAATAGAGAGTAAAGAGTGGAATAATTTGCCATAGAATAGGTTGTTTTAGACTTTAATGATTATAAGAAGTGCGATATTAGGCTGGCGACATGGACAAAAACTCAAGTATAATTCAACAGGTTTATTCGTTCCCGGTTAAGGTAGCTGTGTATTAAAACATTACGGCCTTTTTATTTAAATTTTCAGTATATTTATATATTAGAAATCGCGCAAAGCGCGAAGGGTTCTTAACTTTAATATATGGCGTATAGTCCCACGACGATAGCAAATTACTATATTAAGGAAAAGGCAAAATTTGGTAAGCTTACTCCCATAAAACTTATCAAGTTGGTTTACTTTGCCCACAGTTGGTACCTGACGTTAACTGACGGAGAAAAGTTGGTTGACGAGAGAATACAGGCATGGAAATACGGTCCTGTTTTTCCTTCTTTATTTGATAATATCAAATTGAAGGGAAAGATCGAGATTTCAGACCCCCTGCCTTATGACAGGGAAGAAACGATCTCTAAAGATGATGCAGAGTTTCTGGAGCGTATCTGGGATATGTACGGTAGTTACAATGGTATTGAACTTAGCGCCATAACCCACGCCAATGACACGTCCTGGCAAAAAATCTACAAAGAGGATACGCGGGATTCAGAAATACCGAACGAGGAAATCTTAAGGCACTATAAACTTAGATTAGTGGATTGATATGTCTAGTGAAGAATTGCTCAATAAATTACCTAATTCTGACCTAAAAGCGAAATATTCGGCTGCGGATTATGCGGAGGGAAAAGTAGACGATAAACGGCTGAATGAAGCGGTACTTACCCCGCAGGAGGAACGCTATAGCGCAGGGAAACCAGGTTGCGGGAAAACCTTTCTACCGCTTTTACAATGATCATAACCTTATGGTTACTTGCGGTGGTGCTATTCTTATAGGAAACAACCTGCACTATAAATTAAGTGATGAGGTACTCATTGCTTTACTGATAACTTCTACCGCAAATGTGATTGGTATGATGCTTATTATACTGAAAAATCTCTTCCCAAACCGTGACAGTAAATAACATAACTAATTTCCGAAGGAATATTAAAGTGTAAGAGCGAAACCGTTATTTTCATGTTCAAAACACAGAAAACGGCTTAAAAACCTTTGTTTTATAGGCCTTTTTTAGAGATTTATGAAGAAGACCAGAGTCCGGAAAATATTTTTCGTCTTATCGCTTATAATAATCAAAAGCGGCTTTGGAGATTTTAGCGATAAGTTGCTCATTTGTTTCAGGTTGTTCCTGAAAGTTTACTACCAAAACACTAATGAAAATCACTTCGCCATCAGGAAGTTCAATAACGCCAATGTCATTAGTAGCTGGTGTTAAGCCCTCACGCGTTCCAGAGGTTCCGGTTTTATGGGCTACAGCAACATGTTGAGGTAAATTTCCTTTTAGTCGCTTGGTTCCGGTAGTAGTTTCCCGCATTATTTTCCAGATAAGTTCATGGCTTTTGTGAGAAAGCATCTGGCCTTCGTTACGGTAGGCTTTGATCAGCAATTCATTGAGCGCCGTGGGCTTTCCCCAGTTTTTGTATTGTGCTGCCCAGTCTTCATGCATTTGCTGCTCGTTCACTTTTATAACAATATCCTCTATAATATTGTCCTTCAAGAACGTTTCAACCGTAGCAGTTCCACCAATCAATTTCAGTAAAATATCACAGCCTATGTTATCACTTTGGGCTACGGTATATGCAAGGATTTCTCCAAGAGTCAGGATTGTCCCGTCAGGGAATTTATCTTTGATGGGGCTCCAGGTATTGGCAGCTAATTCATTTTTTGATATTTCAATGGGCTGGTCTATGGAAAATTTACCTTTATCCACTTCAGACAAAATGGTAAGGGCAATAGGAAATTTAAAAACGCTTTGAAGTGGATACTGAAAGTCGTTATTGATATTTATAGCGTCTTTGCTTTTATTTGATGCAATGGCAACCCCTACTTGCGCCTTTTTTCCCTTAAGAATATTTTCAATGGAAGTTTTTAGGTCAAGCTGCGCGTTGCCTTTTAACGCAATCAAAAAGAAAAATGCAAAAAAGACTTTAATTTTTTTTTTTCATAGGTAGGAAATTAATAAGAAGTACAGTAAGCCCTAAGCTTCCGCCGAAAAGAAAAGTTGCTTTATTAGGAATATGTGTCTAAAAACGACCTCAAACCTGAATCAAAACGCCCTTATTTTCTACATTTTTACCTTCATCAAAGTAAAAGTCGATACGGCCCATATTTATTCCGGCCCAGCCCACCTGGTTGATCAATACATTCTTATTAGCAGCATTCTTTACAACTAACGGTTTTGGAAGGAACGTATGGGTATGGCCGCCTATTATGAGGTCAATATCCTGCGTTTTTGCCGCCAGCGTCTGGTCAGATAATTTATCATATTCATAGGCATAACCCAAATGGGATAAGCAGATAACAAGATCACATCCTTCCTCCTTTTTTAAGGTCCGGGTCATATCCTGAGCAATTTCAAGCGCATTGAGATACTTTGTTTCCTTATACATTTTAGGATCTACAAGTCCGTCGAGTTCAATCCCAAGGCCAAAAACACCAATTTTAATGCCGTCACTTTCATAGATTTCATAAGGTTTTGTGAGGCCTTCCATGAGGGTATTGGAGAAGTCATAGTTAGCAACAAGTAATTTAAAACCTGCATTCGGCATTTGTGCGGCGAGACCGCCCACGCCATTATCAAAATCATGATTGCCCACCGTGGCCGCGTCATATTTGAGCATGGTCATAAGCTTAAATTCAAGTTCGCCCCCATAAAAATTAAAATAGGGAGTCCCTTGAAAAATATCCCCGGCATCAAGCAAAAGCGTATTGGGATTTTCCTGGCGTACAGCTTCAATAAGCGCCAGTCTTCTTGCCACCCCACCTTGATTAGCGTACTCCGGGTCGTTTGAATCAAAAGGTTCAATATGGCTATGCACATCATTGGTATGCAAAATGGTAATATGTTTTGCGGGCGCGGAAGTCATTGCCCGTACGGGTGAGGTTGCAAGTCCCGTAAAAGCGGTTGCAGCCGCTGTATTCCTTATAAAATCCCTTCTTCTCATGGTACTTATCTTTTTATAAAACGATCGTCAGCAATGGGGGCAATAGTATCAGTATCGGCAAAATAATCTATGAGTATATTTCGCACTTTGTAATCCAAATCAAGCATGCTCACCGGATTTTTAAAGAAATCCATATGATCGCCACCATTTTGCAAATAATCATTTGTGGCTATAAAATAGGTTTCGTTAGTATCTACCGGTTTACCGTGAATTCTTGATTCTTCAATAGCGCCATCGTCATTGATAATCAGCTGGAGGCCATTTATAGGGTGGGCAGTTCCCTGTTTGAGATAATCAAAGAGTTCGTTCACTTTTTTTCCGCTAAGTTCCAGAACAATCACACGGTTTTCAAAAGGCATGATGTTATACGCTTCGCGCATGGTGATATTTCCCTGCGGAAGGGTTGATCTGATACCGCCAAAATTAAGCAGCACCGCATCAATATCAAAGGTGGTACGGCCTTTAAAAATGGGGTCTGCATAAGCCATGACGGCATCTGCCATCATATTGCCAATGGCCGTATTGTATTTAGTATCTTTTTTAGAAAGCGCTCTTGGAGAATAGGCGAGTACGCTATCCATTTGTTTGTCAATGTGCTCCTTGTAGGGTTTTATAAACGCATTGATCTTAGCGTCTGCGGAAAGGCTATCATTGATATTTATCTGTTCACCTTCGATTTTCTGAAGATGTAGTGAGGAATTCATGCAACTGCTGGTAAGGAAAAGGAGGAATATTGAAAAAAGTAGCGCGCGCATAGTCAATGTAAAATTAAGGTTTTGAGTTGGCGTAATTTGAGTACATTTGTGTGTATAAAATGTAAAATTAGATGTTTTTAGACGTTTGGAGGGAAAAACGAATAAAAAGAAATCTCAAGGAGGCGGCTTTAGGATACCCCGGGGCATCCCCTGCAACGTCTATTCAACGTGTGGGGCTGCTTGTAGATACGACAGAAGATGTTGACATAGAAGCCCTTACGAGCGCGTTGAGCCTTTTACAGAAACAAGCCAGGATCAATGTGATCTATTATGTGGAGCGTGTTCATAAAACGGGCTTTCCTTCGAATAGTACCTTTGACAATCGCGCGATAAACTGGCAGGGAGAGTTGAGCAATGCGCAGACTGATTTTTTTATGAACCAGCATTATGACCTTCTTATAAGTTATTATGTAAAAGCGCTTCCCATCCTACAATTTATAACCGCAAAAGCAAATGCCCATTTTAAGGTAGGTTTTCCCGGAAACGGCACCTACCTTTTAAATGATCTTACAATTGATACAAAACCAGAGAACATATCGGTTTTCTGTACGGAATTAAAAAACTATTTAAAAATATTAAAACGCATTGAATAGCATGCAGCAATTTAGAGGTACAGGTGTTGCCTTAATCACCCCTTTTAAAGAAGATTTGAGCATAGATACGCTCGCGCTTAAAGAACTTGTCGAAGACAATATCAAAGGTGGCGTAGAATATCTTGTGGTCATGGGAACCACGGCAGAGAATGCGACCTTAACCACAGCGGAAAAAGAACTTGTGATCACCACGGTACTTGAGATGGTCAATAAACGTGTTCCGGTTGTACTTGGAGTAGGGGGAAACAATACGGCACTGCTGTGTGAGGAGCTTAAAAATCGTGATCTCAGCGGTTTTGATGCCCTTTTGTCTGTTTCGCCATATTATAACAAACCCACCCAACAGGGAATTTACGCCCATTATGCGGCACTTGCCGAAGTATCGCCACTTCCCATTATACTTTACAACGTCCCCGGCCGAACGGCAAGCAACATACTGCCAGAAACCGTTTTTAAACTGGCAAAGGCTTTTGATAATATTATAGGGATAAAAGAAGCAGCAGGGGATATGGTGCAAATGATGCGTCTTTTAAAAGACAGGCCTAAAGGCTTTCTGGTTATCTCAGGAGACGACATGCTTGCCCTGCCCACCGTTTTAGCAGGTGGCGACGGCGTCATTTCTGTTCTTGGGCAAGGGTTTCCAGAACAGTTTAGCCATATGATGCGCGATGGGCTCGATGCTAAAATAAAAGAGGCAAATGAGGTACATTACAAACTTATGCCGCTTATTGACCTCATATTTCAGGAAGGAAACCCTGCGGGAATCAAGGCATTGCTGTCACTTAAAGGCACCGGAACTTCTTCCGTGCGCCTGCCACTTGTAAAAGCCAGTGAAGATTTAACACAGGATATTGCAACATACCTTAAGGAAATGTAGTACTTTGTTTATTAGCTAAAAAACCTTATTTTTGCACGATGTTTTCAAAACCTATGAAGAATCTTTTTTTTACAGCTTGTGGACTCCTTTTATTAGCTTCTTGTAGCGAATATCAAGAAGCATTAAAATCTGACGACATGGGCGTAAAATATACCATGGCAGATTCCTTGTATAATGCAGGGAAATATGCCAAAGCGATTAAGCTTTGGGATCAGGTGGTGCCCAATTATAGAGGGAAGCCTCAGGCCGAACGCGTGATGTTTCTTTATGCGGATACCTATTACAAAGCCGGTGATTATTACCTTTCTGGATATCAGTTTGACCGTTTTGCTACTTCCTATCCCCAATCTGAAAAAATTCAGGAGGCAAAATTTAAGGCAGCTAAAAGTTATTACGAGCTTTCGCCTACTTTCAATTTAGATCAGGAACAAACGCAGAAAGCGGTAGATCAACTACAGGCATTTATAGGTCAGTATCCAGAATCTGCGTATACAGAACAGGCAGATTCCCTGATTGTAGAGCTTAGTACAAAATTGCAAAAGAAAGATTTTGAAATCGCTAAGCAATACAATACTATTATGAAATATCCCGTTGCCTTAGCGGCACTGGATGATTTTATTTCAGATTATCCCGGTTCTTCCTTTAGGGAGGCCGCTTTTTTCTATAAATTAGATTCACAATATAAATATGCGGTGGGAAGTTTTGATATTCTTGTAAAAGACCGTCTTAAAGAAGCACTGGATATTTATAATACCTTGATACGTTACTACCCAGACGGGGACTACCGCGCACAGGCAGATGAGATAAAGGCCGATATTGACTCGCGCATGCAAAATTATTCATAATTAAAATCACACCATGGACGTTAAAAATCTTGAAGCACCAGTAAACACAATTACCTTAAACAGAGAAGAGGTATATGCTCCTACTGATAATATTTATGAAGCTATCAGCATTATAGCTAAAAGGGCAACTCAGATCAATACAGATATCAAGAAGGAATTACTTGAAAAACTTGACGAGTTTGCAACCTACAGCGATAGTCTTGAAGAGATCTTTGAAAACAAAGAACAGATCGAAGTTTCCAAATTCTATGAAAAACTGCCTAAGCCTCACGCTATGGCCGTTCAGGAATGGTTGGATAGCAAAATCTATTACAGGGATACTTCTGCCACAGAAACTGAAATATAACGTATAGTGGTAAGCGGCAAAAAAATAATCCTGGGAATTACAGGAGGTATTGCTGCCTATAAATCTGCCTGGCTTGTGCGCGCTTTTATCAAAGCCGGTGCAGAAGTTCGTGTGATTATGACACCAGAAGCCAAAGATTTTGTCACTCCACTTACGCTTTCAACACTTTCTAAAAATGCAGTGCTTTCCTCATTCACACAGGATGAAGAAAATGAACTGTGGAACAATCACGTAGAACTCGGCCTTTGGGCCGATTTTTTCGTTATAGCTCCGGCCACCGCAAATACCCTTTCCAAGATGGCGAGTGGCGCAAGCGATAACCTACTGCTTGCGACTTATTTATCGGCTAAGTGTCCTGTTTATTTTGCACCTGCAATGGATCTTGATATGTACAAGCATCCCACAACACAAGCCAACTTTGAAAAGTTACAGGAATTTGGCAATATCATGATTCCGGCAACGAGCGGGGAACTGGCCAGTGGCCTGGAAGGGCAGGGGAGAATGGCAGAACCTGATGATATCGTTGCGTTTATAAATGGCGATATTCAGTCAAAATTGCCTTTATATGGCAAAAAAGTACTTATTACCGCCGGTCCTACATACGAAGCCATTGATCCCGTACGTTTTATAGGGAATCATAGCAGTGGCAAAATGGGTTATGCACTGGCGCAATGTGCAGCAAACCTGGGTTCAGAAGTGATTTTGATTTCAGGTCCCACGGCCTTAAAGCTTGATCATCCTTCCGTTAAGATTATTTCTATTGTAAGTGCACAGCAGCTTTTTGAACGGGTGAAAACTTATTTTGATGGGGTAAATATCGCGATTGCAGCCGCTGCAGTGGCAGATTACAGACCAGCAGATCCAGCAGCGCAAAAAATCAAGAAAAAGTCGGCTGATTTTCAAATTCAGCTAGAACCCACCGAGGACAGTTTGAAATATATGGGCGCTCATAAAAGAGATCAGTACCTTATAGGTTTTGCCCTTGAAACGGAGAATGAAGTAGAGAACGCCCAGGATAAACTGAAACGTAAAAATCTGGATCTAATCGTTTTGAATTCGCTGAATGACAGCGGCGCCGGTTTTGGCACTCCTACAAATAAAGTTACTTTTATAGATGCCAGGGGTGGTGTGTACCCACAGGAACTGAAACCCAAAGAAGATGTGGCCAAAGATATTTTCAACCGTATACGACAAGCACTTTATGTATAAAATAGTACTGTTTTTTGTTCTTTTAACCAGTTTTTCCGCGACCGCACAGGAATTGAATTGTTCCGTTGAGATCAATGCGGAACAGACCGGCCAGGCCAACTTACAGGTTTATAAAACCCTGCGTAATTCCATAGAGGAATTCATGAACAATACAAACTGGACTGATAGTGATTATAAGCAACAGGAGCGTATTGATTGCAGTTTGATCATAATTGTTTCCAACCAGGATTCAGATTATTTTACGGCGAGCATGCAGATTCAATCGGCCAGGCCCATTTATAATTCCACTTACAATTCAACGGTTTTAAATTATAACGACACGCAGTTTGGTTTTCGATATACCGAATTTCAACCCATGAATTACAACCCAAACAGTTTTGATTCCAATCTTATTTCTGTGCTCGCTTTTTACGCTTACACGATGATAGGTCTTGATGCCGCAACATACGAGCGCGATGCGGGGATTCCCTATTTTGAAGAAGCCAAGCGTGTGGTCAATACCGCGCAGCAGGGCGGTAATGCAGGATGGTCTGCGCAAAGCGGAACTCAAAGTCGATTTCGGTTAAATTCAGATCTTTTATCAGCTAATTTTGCTGATTTTAACGAGGTTTTATTCGCGTACCATCGCAATGGCCTGGATTATATGGCAGATAATACAAAAGATGCCAAGCAATCTATCGCCGTTACCTTAGAGCTATTTAACCAGATGTACAACAGTCGCCCGAACAATTACCTGACGCGGGTCTTTTTTGATGCCAAAGCACAGGAAGTTTCTCAAATTTTTTCCGGTGGGCCGCAGGTAAATATCTCCAGTCTCGTTTCTACGCTCAATAAAGTGGCGCCTACCAAATCAAGTTTCTGGCAGCAGATCAAACTGTAATCTTTTTATTTGATGGTGCAGGTAATGTCTGTTATCTTTACGTCAGGAATATGTTTAGGGATTATTTGAATTTTCCGGTAAATAATGGGCTTATATTGGCGATTTTCATATCATTTCAGCAATTTATTGATATTGCTAAAACGCGCTAAACTACCCTATATTTGGGAGGTTATTTTTTACGGAACGGTTTCCTGTCAATGGTGAATTTTACATTTAAGATGAATATCAATAATTGATATTTGACATTAAATAAACAGAAAAAACTTGCTTACAAACCTTCATATTAAAAACTACGCGCTTATTGAAGAAGTCAACCTGGCTTTTGATTCTGGTTTTACCGTTATTACCGGTGAAACGGGTGCGGGTAAGTCAATTTTGCTGGGTGCCCTTGGGCTTATTCTGGGCAAACGCGCAGATTTATCAAGCATAGGTGATCCCGAAAACAAGTGTGTGATCGAGGCGCAGTTTCAAGTGGGCAGTTATGATCTTGAAACACTTTTTAAAAGTGAAGATCTGGATTATGAAAATCAGACGATCGTAAGAAGGGAAATCCTTCCCAGCGGTAAAAGCCGCGCATTTGTTAATGATACCCCGGTAACACTGAGTCAACTTTCTGCACTTGGGGAGCGACTTGTAGATATTCATAGCCAGCATCAAACCCTTGAACTTACTGACAATGATTTCCAATTTCAGGTTTTGGATGCTTTTTCAGGTAATGAGAAGCCCCTTGAAGCCTATAAAATTGCTTATAAAAGCCTTAAAAAAGAAGAACAGGAACTTAAGAAGCTCAAAGCACAACAGGCCAAAGCGCTGCGCGAGGAAGAGTACAAGAACTTTTTACTTGATGAATTGCTTGAAGCCAATTTAAAAGCGGGCGAACAGGAAAAGTTAGAGGCACGTTACGAGACATTAAATAATGTAGAGCAGATCACAGACGGTCTCGCCGAAGCGCACCAGACGCTTACCCGGGATGAACTTGGAGTGCTGGATCAATTGACGGCTATTAAAGTGCGGGTTTCAAAACTTGCGGGTTTTAGCAAAGAATTGGCAGATCTCAATGAGCGCCTGGAAAGTGTGGGCATTGAACTTGACGATATCGCAGAAAGCGTGGATATGATTGCCCAAAACACGGAAGGTGATCCTGAAGAGCTGGGTAACCTTGAGGCGCGTTTAAAACTATTTTTTGACCTGCAGAAAAAGCATGGTGCCGGTTCTATAGAAGAAGTCATTGTCATTCGGGATGCTTTAGATGAAGAAGTGCAGTCCATGAATGATCTGGGCGGAAAAATTTCAAAACTGGAAAAGAACATTGCTGCCGCAAAAGAGCAACTTAACACGATGGCCAGTAAACTTTCCGAAAAAAGGGCTTCTAAAATTGAACCGCTGACCAAAAAACTGGAGGCGATTTTGAGCCAATTGGGAATGCCCAATGCACGTTTTGAAATGCGTTTGATTCCGGTAGAAGAATTTAGGGACAACGGGAAGGAAGATCTCGAGTTTTTATTCACCGCAAACAAGGGAATGCGTGCGCAGGAACTTAAAAAAGCGGCTTCTGGAGGTGAATTATCCCGAATAATGCTCGCAATTAAGTCGGTTTTAAGTGATTTTACCCAACTTTCAACCCTTATATTTGATGAAATAGATACGGGAGTTAGTGGGGAAGTGGCCTTGAAAATGGGTCAGATCATGAAAGCAATGGGCAAACGTATGCAGCTGGTAAGTATAACCCACTTGCCACAAATTGCCAGCCAGGGAGCCCATCACTTTAAGGTATTTAAAAAGGATAAAGAGGAACGCACAACCACAGGAATAGAGCAGCTAAGCACAGCTATGCGAATTGATGAACTTGCAGAAATGCTAGGCGGAAAAGCAACTTCAGAGGCGGCACGTGATCATGCAAAACAGCTTCTGGAACAGGGAAGATAAACGTGCGAAATTGAATACAAATATTATGGCATTGCCGTAAAACTATTTTTTCTTTAGGTTTGAAACGATTTTAAACAAAGAGAAAATCTATAAAAGAGTAAAGATTGTATTTCCGCGAAAGCGGAAATAATTAGATAAACCAAAACAAAAACCATAAAAATGGCCTACAACTTATTAAAAGGAAAAAGGGGAATAATCTTTGGAGCCCTGGATGAAAAATCGATCGCATGGAAAACTGCTGAGCGCGTTCATGAAGAGGGGGGCACCTTTGTACTTACTAACGCGCCTATTGCCATGCGCATGGGAAGTATCAACACCCTGGCCGAAAAAACAAATTCAAAAGTCATACCTGCAGATGCTACTTCTGTAGAAGATCTTGAAAAGCTGGTAGATGAAGCGGTAAAAGAACTGGGCGGTAAAATCGATTTTGTACTGCACAGTATCGGTATGTCTATCAACGTGCGCAAAGGGAAGCATTATACTGATCAAAATTATGACTGGACTGCAAAAGGATGGGATGTAAGTGCAGGTTCTTTTCATAAAACAATGCAGGTTTTATATAAAAAAGACGCTATGAGTGAGTGGGGAAGTATCGTTGCCCTCACCTATATGGCGGCGCAGCGCGTATTTCCAGATTATAATGACATGGCAGACAACAAAGCCTACCTTGAAAGTATTGCCCGTAGTTTTGGTTACTTCTTTGGTCGTGATAAAAAAGTACGTGTGAATACCATCTCGCAATCACCTACGCCTACAACGGCAGGACAGGGAGTAAAAGGCTTTGACGGATTTATCGCTTACGCGGATAAAATGAGTCCGCTGGGCAATGCTACTGCAATGGAATGCGCAGATTATACAATCACCCTTTTCTCAGATCTTACGAAGAAAGTTACACTTCAAAACCTTTTTCATGATGGCGGGTTCAGTAATATGGGCGTCAGCGATGGTGTAATGGAAGCTTTTGTGAAAGAAAATGAATAAAAAATAGTGGAAAATCCGGTTTTTAAGCTCAAAAACCGGATTTTTTATGTCAAAAACCGACTGTTTTTATGGCTTTTTCCTTCTCTTTTATAATTCCCGTTTACAACCGTCCCGATGAAGTGAAGGAACTTTTGGGCAGTTTTGAAAAGCAGGAATATAAAGGGGATTATGAAATCCTGATCGTAGAAGACGGCTCTACTGTTCCCTCAGAAGAGATCGTCAAAAGCTTTAAAAACCTACCTGTACGTTATTTTTTTAAAGAAAACAGCGGTCCCGGCCCTTCCCGCAATTATGGAATGGAGCAGGCAGCAGGCGATTATTTTATCATCCTGGACAGTGACTGTATTTTGCCCCCCACCTATATACATGCCGTTAAAGGGGAACTGGATAGCGCGCCCGTAGATTTTTTTGGAGGACCAGATGCGGCGCATGAAGATTTCAGTTCTTTGCAAAAAGCAATCAATTACAGTATGACCGCTATGCTAACCACCGGCGGAATCAGAGGAAAGAAAAAAGCAGCAGGCAAATTTCAGCCGCGCAGTTTTAATATGGGCATTAGTAAGCAAGCTTTTTTGGCCTCTGGAGGTTTCGGGAAAATTCATCCCGGCGAAGATCCAGATCTTACCCTACGCTTATGGAAAATGGGTTTTAAATCCCGTTTTATTGCAAACGCTTTTGTTTACCATAAAAGAAGGATCAGTTGGAAATCCTTTTACGGGCAGGTTCGTAAATTTGGACTGGTGCGGCCTATCCTCAATCTTTGGCATCCAGATTCGGCGAAGCTCACGTATTGGTTCCCCACGGTATTTATCGTTGGGGCTGCAATGAGTATCCTGCTTTTCCTTGCTGGTTTTGCTCTACCATTTGTGATTCTTCTGCTTTATTTGCTTATTTTAATGATTGATGCCAGTATAAAAAACAGGAGCATTGCAATAGGGATAACGGCCGTGTTTGCGACTCTTGTTCAATTTGTGGGCTATGGCCTGGGATTTGCAGAATCCATGCTGGCCGTGCGTTGGTTTAAAAAGCTTCCGCAGGAACAATTTCCGCATCTATTTTTTGATTAATTTTAAACAAAGTATATAAAGCCCATGCCAGAAAAACGCAACAAGTTCAGGAAGATAAATTTTCGCGTTTTTACGATCATTCTGGTCATTACGGCACTCACATCTATCATGCTAAAGCTAAACAAAGATTTTTCCTTTAAGGTAAAAGTCCCCATCGCTTTCAATAACCTGCCAAAAGATAAATTGCTCAAAGAGTACACTGCTGATAAAATAAATGTGACGGGCGTCGCCAGCGGTTATGATTACCTCAAGTACAGGTTTTATGATCAATATTTTGAAATTGACCTTTCTAAGGTGAAGAGAAAAGACAGTACGCTTTACTATTACGATTTTGATCCCGAAAATGACCGTTTGAATGGAAGCTTGTCCAATAGTATTTTGAAGGCTTACCAGCCAGATACCTTGTTTGTGGTTATGGATACCAATTATGAGAAAAAAGTACGGGTGCGTTCACAAGTTGAATTGACGTATTCTCCCGGCTATGGCAGTTTGAAGGGGTTGGAGATCAAACCAGATTCGGTTCTCGTTAGAGGGCCAAAAAGCAGTATAGATACCTTAAAGGCTGTTTATACGTTACCGGAGCGTTTTAAGGATATCAAAGGTAGTCTCAACGACAGCATACGTTTGACCACTCGAACAGCTATAAAACAGCTCGAAATTGAGCCTAGATATGTTAAATACAGTTTGAACGTAGCTAAATTTACAGAAGGTGCCCTTACTGTTCCCCTGCAACTTATCAATGTGCCCGCGCAGGTGACGGCAAAGATTTTCCCGAAACGTGTAAAACTTATCTTTAATGTCAATTTCAAGAATTACGATAGGCTAAAGCCCTCTGATTTTAAGGTAGTCTGTGATTTCAATAAAATAGATAGCACCTCGACCACGCTTACACCAGAAATAGTACAGTCTCCCAGTTATGTGCGTGATTTAAGACTGGCCGAGAAAACAGTACAATATCTTCTCGTAAAATGATTGTAGTGGGGCTTACAGGCGGTATAGGCAGTGGTAAAAGTACCATAGCCCGTTTCTTTGAAGAATTTGGTATACCGGTATATATCGCAGATGACGAAGCCAGGAGATTGATGCATACGTCGCGACTTGTTGAAGGCGTAACAGCAATATTTGGAACCGAAGCTTACATTGACGGGAATCTCAACCGATCGTACATTGCAGATATTGTGTTCAATGACGCAGCGATGCTGCAACGTCTCAATGCGATCGTGCATCCCGCGGTTGCAGCACATTTTGAAACGTGGAGCGCAGCACAAGATGCGCCCTATGTCCTGAAAGAAGCGGCAATACTTTTTGAAAATGGGGGCTATAAAACGTGTGATTTTACCATTTTAGTCACCGCGCCGGTTGCCATACGTCTGAAACGCGTTATTAAAAGGGATGGAACTGATGAAAAAAGCATACGTGCGCGAATGGATCAACAATGGGAAGATGAGAAAAAGGTTCCTTTAGCCGATTTTGTGATCGAAAATATCGATCTAGAAAACAGTAAAAAAGAGACTAGGAAAATTCATGTTAAAATCTTGCGAAGCCTTGTAAATAGTTAGTTTAGCAATGTTAACATTTGGTTAAACCGAAAGACGACTAAATGTTAAAATCCTAAATTTGAGGCATGAATAAAAAGTTGTTCGTACTCCTCGTCGTGCTTATGAGTTTATCTCTTATAGGCATAATATTCGTTCAGGGATATTGGATCTCGAACAGTATTGAGACAAAACGAGGGCAATTTGCCTTTAATGCAAAGCAAGTCCTGGATGCCGTAGCCAATCAATTGCAAAATCAGGAGATCGATAAGCTTTCTACAAATATTCTGGCTCTGCGGGATAAAAAAAGTATAGGGGAGAACGAAAATCTTTACGATCTTATCTACCCCAAAGATGATACTATTACAGACGATATTTATACCTTACAAAATGGTATTTTAGAGCAGGATCGCAAATTGAGTATCCCCGTATTGGATTTTGAAATCGACAGCATCAAATTCAAACGGTATTTAGAACGGCAAGCCGCAAAAATCATTGATTATGATGGTAATACTTCGGTAAACAGGCAAGCGCGTTTGTCCCGTATCCTGAATATGAACGATCTGCAGCGTTATTCCCTGGAGCAGATCGTTACAGAGGTCAGCAGAAAAGTGCCCATACACAAAAGAGTTAGCGAAAAAGAACTTAGCAGGTTGCTTGCCTTAGAGCTCGCTGAACGCGAGTTGAAGACCAGTTATGAATTTGCGGTTTATAACAATGATTTGATGACATCGGTACATTCTGATGGTTTTGATAAGGGCACTAAAGAAACGACATTCAGCGAGCCACTTTTTGAAGATATTGAGGGTGATAAAGATTACCAGCTTTTGGCAAATTTTCCTGGAGAGAAACGTTTTGTGATCTCTTCCGTAATGGGAATGGCGGCTTTGAGTATTTTATTCACCCTTATTATTGTGATTGCTTACGCCAGCGCACTTCAGCAACTGGTCAAGCAACGACAGATTTCGGAGATCAAAACCGATTTCATCAACAATATGACCCACGAATTTAAAACTCCCATTGCTACTATAAACTTAGCACTAGATGCAATCCGTAATCCAAAAATCGCAAATAACCCAGAATCCCTGGCGCGCTATATGGGAATGATCAGGGAAGAAAATAGACGCATGCATGCCCAGGTTGAGAATGTGCTGCGTATTTCTAAATTAGAAAAAAACCAGCTTGATATCACCAAAGAACGTTTAAAGCTGCACGATCTTATAGAAGATGCCGTGACCCACATAGAACTGATTGTTGAGGATAGGGGTGGCTATGTTCAAATTCATTTAGGGGCATTAAAATCTTCTATTTTGGCTAATGAATCCCATTTTACAAATGTGATCGTAAACATTTTGGAAAACGCGGTAAAGTACACTACAGGTAAACCAGAAATTGATGTTTATACTGAAAATGTCAAGAACTTTATTGTTATGAAAATCAAGGATAAGGGAGACGGGATGTCAAAAAATATTCAAAAAAGAATTTTCGATAAATTTTACCGGGAACATACCGGTGATATTCATAATGTAAAAGGGCACGGCTTGGGCCTTGCGTATGCAAAACGTATCGTAGAAGATCACACCGGTGAAATTTACGTACAGAGCGAAAAAGGAAAAGGAAGTACATTTATAATTAAATTACCATTAATATCATAAACTCATGGAAACAGAAAACAAAAAAATCTTACTTGTAGAGGACGATCCAAATTTTGGTACCGTACTCAAAGATTATCTTTCAATGAACGACTACGATGTAACACATGCCAAAAATGGGATGGAAGGTTTTGAGAAGTTCAAAAAAGATGATTTTGATCTTTGCATCCTTGACGTCATGATGCCTTATAAAGATGGTTTTACATTAGCGAAGGAGATCCGCGAGAAGAATGAGGAAGTCCCCATTATTTTCCTTACGGCCAAAGCTATGAAGGAGGATGTGTTAAAAGGGTATAAGGTAGGTGCAGATGATTATCTGAACAAACCTTTTGATAGTGAAGTGCTATTGATGAAAATCAAGGCTATAATCATGCGTAAAGCCACAGATTCTGTAGCAGATAGCAAACAATTTGAGTTCAATATTGGTAATTTTTTCCTGAACTCAAAACTACGTTTCCTTACGTTTAAAGATAATGAGCCGAATAAACTTTCCCCTAAAGAAAATGAATTGCTCCGTCTTTTAGCGCTTCATGAAAACGATCTTATGCCAAGGGAACTGGCATTGACAAAAATATGGAGGGATGACAATTATTTTACATCCAGAAGTATGGATGTTTATATTGCAAAACTGCGTAAATACCTCAAAGTGGATGATTCTGTTGAGATCCTAAATATACATGGGGAAGGATTCCGTCTTGTGGTAAAGAAAGATGAACAAGAGAAGCAGAATGTAAATAGTGAACAAAGTAACTAGTTCATTTACATTTCTAAATTAGAACAATAGTGTTGATTCCCCGATTCAATTTTCGGGGTTATTAACGTTATCAAATACCTTAATTAATGTGATGATCTATCACGTTGATTATTTTTTTTAGGTCATAATCTTTATCAAACCAGGTTATGGATTGATCCTTACGGTACCAGGTAAGCTGGCGCTTAGCAAATCTCCTGGTATTTTTTTTAATTTCTGAAATAGCTTCCGTTTTTGTTATTTTTCCATCAAAATGGGCGAATAATTCTTTATACCCAACGGTATTTAAAGCGTTGCGATCTTTTTGATCAACAAGTGAAAGCACTTCTTCTTCCAGTCCGTTTTCCATCATGATATCAACGCGTTTATTAATGCGATCATAGATTATTTCACGGTCGGCAGAAAGCCCAATTTTCAGACCTTTAAAAGGTCTTTTTACGTTATTTCTATTTAAAAAAGAGGAAAATGGCTTTTCGGTAGAAATACAAACTTCAAGCGCTCGCAACAAACGTTGTGGATTGTTGAGATCTATGGATTCATAATGCACAGGATCTTTTTCCAACAACATTTTTTGAAGTGGAACCAATCCTTCTTTGGCTAATTTTGTATTTAGCATTTCACGGATTGCAGGATCCACCCTGGGCAAATTATCGAGACCTTGTAGCACCGCATCAACATAAAGACCAGATCCACCTACGAGAACCGCAATATTTTTCTTCTCAAAAACTTTTGTTAGGGTATTTAAAGCATCTTTTTCGAAATGTCCTACGCTATAGTTTTCGGTTATGGAGATATGTTGAATGAAATGATGCTTTGCCTGTTGCAGTTCTTCTTCAGAAGGTACGGCCGTACCTATTTTCATTTCCTTAAAAAATTGTCTGGAATCTGCTGATAGGATTTCGGTATCATAATGTTTGGCGAGTTTTATGGCCAGGGCTGTTTTGCCAATGGCGGTAGGGCCTACAACGGCCACAAGAAGTTTGTCCATAATTACAGTTTTGTGCCGCATTTATGGCAAAATTTGGCCGAATCCTGATGATTTCTTGCCCCGCAGTTATGACAGGTTTGCGTGTTGGTGTGTACATAATCTGCATCTTCAGGCACGGGTTTGTCTTTGTTTTTTGACATTTCCGAAGTGACAATTCCTGTAGGCACCGCAATAATACCATATCCTAAAATCATGATCAGCGCCGCGATAAATTGACCGGCAGCGGTTACCGGGGCTATATCGCCAAAACCTACGGTAGTCAGGGTGACGATACACCAGTAGACGCTTATGGGAATACTTTTAAAACCATGTTCAGGTCCTTCTACGAGGTACATGAGCGTGCCCGCAATAACAGATAGAATCAAAACGGCAAACAGAAAAACGAAGATTTTAGGCCTGCTGTCTTTTAAGGCACGTGCCAATTTATTGCCTTCACCTATATAACGCGTAATTTTTAATATTCGGAAAACCCTTAGAAGGCGCAAAGCCCGTATGGCGAGCAATGCGTTCGTGCCCACGAAAAAGAAGGATAAATAAAGTGGTATGGTAGATAGAAAATCAATGACACCATAAAAACTGAAAATATAGGCCGTGGGTTTTTTTATGCTTATTACGCGCAGAATATATTCAATGGTAAAGAATATGGTAATGATCCATTCCCCCAGGTAGAAATATTCATGGTAGTGCGCATTGATTTCGGAAACACTTTCAAGCATGACCAAAATAATACTGAAGGCGATAAGCACGAGCAGAACAATGTCAAAGGCCTTGCCCGCCGGGGTATCTGCCTCTGCAATGATGGTATGTATTTTCTCCCTCCAGCTTAATTTAGTAGTGTTTTGCACCATAGGTTTTCGGTCCACAAAAATGGGTTAAACATTGACAATTGCCAGAAATTAAGGAATATTCCTGTTATGCCCGCTAAAAATAGGTAATTCTATCTCTTTTTAGTGTGTGTATGGCTATAAACCTTATTCCGCCAGGGAAGCGAGTTCCAGGATTTTTACACCTTTTCGGGTTCTGTAATACGACTGTATAATGTGGCGCACCTCTTTGCTGTCCTTTATGGGCGTGAGTATACGATGAAGAATGGCTTTACTGAGCTGGTGATTGAGGTTAAAATAGCCATAGCCTTTAAATTTACCATCTTCTATAAGCAATGCCGCGCGTTCTTCGCGCGTTCTTCCTCGTTCTACCAACACAAAATTTTTCCTGGAAAATAAGGTGCTTGCAATGTAGGCGTTTGCCCGCTTGTTATACGTGTCTACAGATTCCTCTTTTCGAATTTTTTCCCCTTCTATTTTCAGTCCTGATTTTTCGGGATCCAAGTCAAATTCTTCTACTGCTCTTTTAAGGTGTGCCTTTGCAGATTGATAATTGCTGAAGGTCCCTATTTGCGCCTTACGAGCATCGGCACGCTCTATTTGAAAATGGATATAACCGGCATCATCCTTAAAAGAACTGATCTGATTTTTGAAAAGTCTTTTATGCGGCCCACGGTTGTAGATAGGTTTATTTTTGTCTATTTCTTCATTTTCTTTTATAAGCGCCAAAAGTTCGCTGCCGGTAGGTTCAAAACTCACCGCTTCAACATCGTTTTGCAGCTTTCGGGATTTTTTATTTTCGCTAGTAAAATGTTGGGAAACCCGCTTTTTCATGTTTCGGCTTTTTCCTATGAAAAGTATGCGGCCATTTTCATTTTGCAAATAATAAACACCGGTGGTACTGGGAACTTCTTCAATGAGGTCGCGCAGTTTAGTATCCAGTTTCTTTTTTTGGTTCAGTTTAACGGACTCCTGAATGATCTTTTTTGAAGAATCCTTATCCAGTAAAAGCTTGAACAATTTAACGGTCGCCAGCGCATCACCATTTGCTCGGTGCCTGTCTGTAAGTGGTATTCCCAGGCTGCGCACAAGTTTGCCCAGGCTATAACTGGGTTCATCTGGCAATAAATCTTTTGCAAGTTCAACCGTGCACAGGCTTTTTTGCTGATAATCGTAACCCAGACGGTCAAATTCCAACTGAAGAATGCGGTAATCAAATTCTGCATTGTGCGCTACGAGTACACAATCCTTGGTGATTTCTATAATACGCTTCGCCACCTCATAAAATTTAGGCGCATTGGTCAGCATTTTATTATTGATTCCCGTAAGTCCTACTACAAAAGCCTGTATAGGGCGTTCTGGATTTACAAGGCTAATAAACTGGTCTACGATCTCGTGCCCATTAAATTTATAAATGGCCACTTCCGTAATACCTTCTTCATTGTATTTTCCTCCTGTAGTTTCAAGATCAAGAACTGCGTACATAAAAATCTCTATTCATTAATGTGCCAAAAATGCCAAAATATCGACTAAAATCGGTTGAAAAATGACCGGTTTAACCCCTTTTTCCAAATATGGAACTTCCTATGCGTATCATATTGCTTCCCTGGGCCAGACCCAGTTTGTAGTCACCGCTCATACCCGTGGAAAGTATTGTAAGATCATTAGATTCTTTAAAACGCTCATAAAGTTCCTTTAGTGTTTTAAATTCTTTGGTCACCTGCTCCTCGTCATCTGTAAACGTCGCCATGCCCATAAGCCCCATAAGTTTTACATGGGGATAATCTTTTGCTTTTTCATTTTTTAAAAAAGCTTCGGCTTTTTCAAAGGGCATACCATATTTACTGTCTTCTTCGGCGATTTTCACCTGAAGCAATACCTTAATGGTGCGGTCGTTTTTTTCAGCTTCTTTATTGATTTCTTTAAACAACTTGGGACGGTCTGCACTATGCACAAGGCTCACGTAAGGCGCCATATCCTTGACTTTATTCGTCTGCACATGGCCTACCATATGCCATTCTATATCTTTGGGAAGCGTTTCGCTTTTATCGCTCATTTCCTGAATCCTGTTCTCGCCAAAAATGCGCTGCCCTGCATCATAAGCCTCCTGAAGGTCTTCATTGGGCTTCGTCTTTGAAATGGCGACGAGAATCACATCATCTGAAATTTCTGATCGGAATTTTTTAATATTAGCTGCAATGTCCAAAGTATTGTTTTTAAGAAGTTATTGTTGCGCAAAGTTAAGGATTAAGCAGTTAATACGTTTTACCACACCAGATTTCAACAGCTTTTTAAACTATTTATAAATGGATTGATTCCTTTCGGGTTTTAAAACTCGTAAATCGTTACCCCACTGCGTAATTTCGGCCTAATATACGTCGATTTTGGCGGCATTTTCAAATCTGCATCGGCGATGTCCTTGATCTGCGTTATTGTTGCTGGAGGCATGCTAAAACCTACGGCATACGTGCCAGAATCCACTTGTTCTTTTACGCGTATCATATCATTGTTGCCCTTGCCATAGGAGATGCGCGTGTCAGATCTCAAATCCTTGATATTCAAGAGCGGCTTTAAAATGGTCGTGTACAAAATCTGAGCATCCAGCGCCTCCAGCGCATTCTCAAAATTACGGTGCCCCTTCCTAAGTTTTAAGGAATAAAACCTGCCATCCAGATACATGCAGAAATGGTGCGGCTTCGTAGGTTCATAATATTCGGCATTGCGGTTTTCGATTTTGTAATAGTGGTCTAGTGCAATAAGAAAACCCTCACTGTCCAGTCCGTTTAAATCCATTACCATGCGCGTAAAACCATCTATGCGCAGCTGTGATTCCGGAAGCAGATAGCTCATAAAAAAGTTATAGGATTCACTGCCCGTATGCTGATGGTTCTCTTTTTTTAATTCTTCGGCCAACAGATATGACGAACTGGACCTATGGTGACCATCTGCAATATATACGGGATCAATATTGCGGAACAAAAGCGTGATTTTAGAAAGCAGCGTAGGATCGTGTACCGGCCACAAATAGTGCGTATCCCGGTAGGTCGTGGTAAACTCGTATTCTGCCCTGGCAGACATGACCTGCTCATAGATGTTCTGTAAATCGTTGTTGTCAGGATGGGTAAGTAGCACGGCTTCGGCATTAAAACCAGCGATTTTGAGATAGTTTTTAAAAAGTTCTTCCCTCAGCGCAATGGTATCCTCGTGTTTTTTGATCACGTTATTGGCATAATCCGCCACACTTGCTGCCGCCACCAGGCCCACAAACTCCTGTTCATCCCTATCAACGATTTTATAGATGTAATACGCCGGCGCTTCCTCTTCAATAAAAATACCGTCTTCCTTAAATTCCTGATAGCGGTTGCGCACCAGTTCAAAGCGGGCGGTGCCCGTTATTTCCTTGTGATATTTATAGCCCGGGTTCAAAATATGTAGAAAAGAATAAGGATTGTTATCAAGACGTGCCTCCCGTTCTGCTTTAGTATACGTCTCATAGGAACGCGCTGCGATAAGGCTTACTTTATCGCGGGTAGGTCTAATGGCTTTAAAAGGTTTTATGTGCAAAGTGCTATCTGGAGATTGAGCTGTTGATTATGCAAATTGGGCTGCAGGTACTTCGGCTTTTCTGTTTTCACTGTAATCATAAAATCCTTCTTTTGATTTAATGCCCATTTTACCGGCGCGCACCATATTTACAAGTAGGGGGCAAGGGGCGTATTTAGGGTTTTTAAAACCTTCGTAAAGAACTTCCATAATCGCCAGGCAAACATCAAGTCCTATAAAATCTGCAAGTTGTAAAGGTCCCATAGGATGCGCCATGCCCAGCCTCATCACCGTATCTATTTCCATGACACCAGCCACGCCATTGTACAAGGTTTCTATGGCTTCGTTGATCATGGGCATAAGGATTCGATTTGCCACAAAACCGGGATAATCGTTGACTTCTACCGGGGTTTTGCCCAGTTGCTCACTCAGGGCCATGATCGTATTCGTTACCGGCTCACTTGTGGTATAGCCTCGAATTACTTCTACCAGTTTCATGATAGGCACGGGGTTCATAAAGTGCATACCGATGATCTGTTCTGGCCGCTTCGTCTGCGCGGCCAGTTGGGTTATGGAGATCGATGAAGTATTGGTTGCCAAAATCGCGTTTGCCGGACAATATTCATCCAGTTTTTTAAAGATTTCGGTCTTTATTTGCAGGTTTTCGCTGGCAGCTTCGATAACCAAATCTGCTTCGGAAACCGCATTTTGCATATCCGTTGACGGAATTATACGTTGCAGGGTTTCTTTTTTTTTAGCTTCGGTGATACGTTCTTTACTCAGTTGCCTGTCAAGGTTTTTAGAGATGGTTGCCACTCCTTTTTCAAGCGAATCTTCGTTGATGTCAACAAGATGAACCGTAAAATCACTTTGGGCAAAAGTATGTGCAATACCATTGCCCATTGTACCTGCTCCTATTACTGCTATATTTTTCATGTGTAGTAAATTCTCTATTGGACTTTAGAAACCTTTGATTCCTAAAATCTTGATTTTTTATGCTTTGACTTGTTTTTTACCTAAAGATCTTCAATAACCATCATGGCGACACGCAAAGCTTCTTTGCCTTGCTCTAAACTTACCACAGGTGACGTATTGTTGTTGATGGCGTTTGCAAAAGCGTCCAACTCATCAAGGATCGCGTTGTTCTCTGAGACCTCTGGGTTATCAAAATAAATCTGTTTTTTAAGTCCTTCTGCATTTTGAAGGATCATGGCAAACTCATCCGGATTTTTCGGCGCATCCTTCATGCGTACGACTTCACATTTTTTCTCCAGATAATCAACCGAAATATACGCGTCACGTTGAAAAAACCGTGCTTTTCGCATTTTTTTCATCGATATTCTACTGGCGGTTAAATTCGCCACACAGCCATTTTCAAATTCAATACGGGCATTTGCGATATCTGGCGTATCACTGATCACCGAAACCCCTGATGCGGAAACGTGCTTGACTTTACTTTTTACCACACTCAGTATGGCGTCTATATCGTGTATCATGAGATCCAGAACCACGGGAACGTCTGTACCGCGGGGATTGAATTCTGCCAGGCGGTGCGCCTCTATGAACATGGGATTGTCAATAATATCGTGCACGGCAAGAAAAGAAGGGTTAAAGCGCTCTACATGCCCCACCTGACCCATAACATTGTGCTTCGCGGCCAATTTGATCAAAAGGTTCGCCTCTTCCACGGTTTCGGCAATGGGTTTTTCAATAAATACATGTTTGCCTGCTTTGATCACGGCTTCTGCACAGTCATAGTGCCTGCTTGTGGGCGTGACCACAACAACCATATCACAGGCCTCTATAAGTGCATCTAAACTTTGAAAGGGCGTAAAGCCAAATTCTTTAATAATAGCTTCCGTAGCACCCGGGGCCTCATCATAAAAGCCCACTAACTCGTAGTTTTTAGATTGATTAAGGAGTTTTAAATGTATTTTACCGAGGTGGCCTGCACCCAAGACGCCAGCTTTGATCATAGGATTTTGTTTTACACAAAAATAAGGTTTCTGGTTAAGAATAGCTATTAATTTGACTGCTATGGGAGTACCGGTTTATCCCGTGATCACCACAAATTTTGAAACCCAAAGCCATATTATTTGCTTAATTTTGAAGTTTCGGAAATAGAAATAAGCCTTTTTTTAGGTTTGTTTATTTTGCCTTTTTCAGAATAAAAACACCCATTTATTCCTTATTTCTGAGCTTATATTGACCTATTTATACCTATTATATAGTCAAAAAATTACATTATTAGATGAAAGATACGACCCGCCATCAGGGAAAACGCCGTTTGCTGGCCAAGATCGTAGCCGATAAGGGCATTACAGATGAATCTGTTCTGGATGCCATTAGAAAAATTCCCCGGCACTGGTTCATGGATAGCAGTTTTGAAGATCATGCCTATCAGGACAAGGCATTTCCCATAGCCGCAGACCAGACTATTTCCCAACCGTATACTGTTGCTTTTCAAACGGAACTATTGGGTTTTAAAAAAGGGGATTCCATTTTAGAGATAGGGACGGGAAGTGGTTACCAGACCGCGGTGCTCTGCGAGCTGGGGGCACGGGTTTATTCCATAGAACGGCAGCAGACGCTGTTTAAAAAAACAAAGAATTTTTTGAATAAACTGGGCTACAGGCCTAAAAGGCTGAGTTTTGGCGACGGGTATCTGGGAATGCCAGAGTACGCCCCTTTTGACGGAATAATCGTTACCGCCGGTGCCCCTTTTATACCCAAACCACTTCTGAAACAATTAAAAGTAGGAGGCAGACTGATCATTCCCGTAGGGGAGGGCGGAACGCAGATCATGACAAAAATCACCCGAAAAGAAGTCCGGAAATTTGAGAAAAAGGAATATGGAGATTTCCGATTTGTACCGCTGCTCGAAGACAAGAATTAATACTTTTTAGACTAAAATTTTAAGATGAACGAACATTCAAAATTCATGAAGCGCGCGATAGCCCTGGCAGATAAGGGCATGCAGCAGGGTGCCGGTGGGCCCTTTGGCGCGGTAATCGTAAAAGACGGTGAAATCATTGCCGAAGGATTCAATAAAGTGACTTCATCTCACGATCCCACCGCACACGCAGAGGTTACCGCGATACGGGAGGCCTGCGCAACCTTAAAAACGTTTCAACTTGATGCTTGTGTGCTGTACACCTCCTGTGAACCTTGTCCCATGTGCCTGGGTGCGATCTACTGGGCACGTTTTAAAAAAGTGTACTACGGCGCGGGGCAACGGGATGCGGCCAATATAGGTTTTGACGATCAATTCATTTATGATGAAATCGAAAAACCCATGAGCGACAGGAAAATTCCGTTTGAACAGCTAGACCGCGAGGATGCCGTTGTCGTATTTAAAAAATGGGACGATAAAACAGACCGCATAGATTATTGATTTTTAAGGACGCTCACGGTCACCAGTAGTTGGCCTACATGCCGCTGGCTATGTTCTGCCGCGTGAAAGAGCAGGCCTAGCAGCGTAGACGGTAAGTGCTTTCTACCTACAAGACGTTCTTCGGTTAGGGTTGTGGGATCTATGGTTTGAAAATACTGAAGTGCTTCGTCTACTTTTGCCTCAAAAGCACCAATTAATGGACTTATTTGTTCATTTTTTAAGGCTATTTGTTCCTTTTTTAAGTAGTCCAACTGTTGCGTAGAAAGTGGTTCTTTTTGCGCATACGCCAACATACGGTCAAGCACGCCGGTAAGGTGTTTTAAATGAAAAGCGACCGAAGCCCTTCCCGCAGGTTTTTCATTGATCAAACCCAAGGGAAACTGCGCCGTATATTTTTTTACTTCTGAAACCGATTGCAACAGGGCATGTGCAGCGGGCTGCAAAAGCGCGGGAATGTTTTTGACCGGGCCGCGCAACCAGTATTCTGGTAAATCTTCCATAGTTATAGCTTTAGGGATTTAGCAACCACATTCCCCATAAATAGGTTTTGTAAGAACGGCACCGCTCTCGTGAACAACGGTAATGATGCCCTCGCGATGATAAAGTTCGCTGCCCAGTTGGACTTCTTTTTCAATATCCAGAATAACTTCATAGCCGCTGCCATCACTGCTTTCCGCATCTACAGGTACAAGCTGCCCTTCCACCGAAATATACGCTGGGTTGCGCTCATAACTATCTACATAAATGAACTTTTGTGCTTTGAAATTGGCTTCATTTTCAGCAAAATAACAGGTGCATCCCATTAAATCTTCGGGAAATCCCTGGATGGTGGTGAGTTTAATACTTTTTTCTTCCTCACAGGAAATTAAACTGAAAATGCTTAGGGCGAAAAGGCAACGGATTGTATTCATATTTCAAAACTAACAAATCGTAAGGTGTTGTGAAAACTATTGAGGATTGATAAACTCAGCGTTTAACAATTTTGAGTGCTGCTTTTTGATTATCAAGCTTTAAGAAATAGATACCGTTTGAAAACGGACTCAAATCTATGGATTCATCAGCGTCCTCGAGGGTTCCCAGTTGTAAAAGTTCGCCATTCACTCCAGAAATTTGATAGCGGTACGAGGAAGCAAATGGAAGACCCGCTATAGAAATCAAGCCCGTGGTGGGTTGGGGATAAATGATCAAACCTGTGGCTTTTTCATTCAGATCTTCCTTTAGCTGCTCTCTTTCATAATATTCAGACAGGTAGGAATTTAAGTTGAAAAGGTGCAGGCGCTGCGGCGAATTCACAAACGGAGGCTTTGCGAAATATTCGTTTGTAAGGTAAAAGTTGCGTCCATCCTGAGTGGCAATTCCCTCGACCTGGGCAAAAGGAAGTTCCAACCTTAATTTTCGCTTATTGCCCGTTTTAAAATCAAAAGCTTGAAAGTCGTAGATTAGGAACAAAAACGGCTCCAGGGAAGTACCGTAACCTGATAAAACCAGTAAATTTATTTCTTTTACAAAGGCAGCACCGGTAGTAAGTCCCTGTACGTCAATTTCGGTTTTAAATTGTGCTTTATAGTTGCCGGGATTTTTGGGTAGCGTATAAATTTTACTGCGTTGACCTGTCCATTGTTTTGTAATTAGGTAAAGGCTATCGCTGGTTGCAAAAAAAGCCTCGCAGTCATAATCGGTTGTATTTCCAGATTTCGGACTAAAGTCTGTTTGATCAGTATAGCTAAAGTTGATCGTGTCAATTGCTGGCTTTTTCTGTAGCAGGCTTTTTTTTGAAACCCGCAGTATTTTTAAATCCTTCCTGTTTCCGCTTAGGTTATTGCCAAAATCGCCTATATAAATAAATTCCTGATCCTGGGTAATTTCTTCCCAATCTGTATTTACCATGCCATCCAGTGGGAATTGCTCTGTAATTTTACCATTTTCGGGATTCACCGCATACAGGTTTGTATCCTCACTGTCATTGTGCGTAAGGAGTTGATTGTTCCAAAAAAGAAGTCCGGAGGTTTCCAGAAGTTCGCCGGGCAGATCTATGCTGCTGCTGGGTGTTACAATGGTATCTTCATAAATGCAGCCTCCATTGTTTACGGTAGCTTCAGCATTGTAGTTCGTCGCTTGGATATCGGTACAGCCAACGATCTGCGCATAGCCCGAAAAACAGCCTAAAAGAAGCAATAAATGAAGGATTTTAGCTGAAAAATGGGCGTTAAATGGTAATATTCTGGGGGCGGTATACATAATTAATGACTGCTTGGGGGTAATCGCCGTACAAGATACTAAAGTTTTCTGCTACAGTTGAAGTTGGGTTTAAAATATAGCATTAAAACTTGAGGCCAAAGACAAAGGCGCCATCACTGCCTCCATTAAAATAAGAACGAACATAATCCACCCGCAAAAACCTAAACTTCCCAAAACCCAGATTCCCCAGACCCAACGAAAGTTCGCTGTATGGTTTTCCCACTTCCCTGGCAAGGAGTTTTGCACCAGCGAGAAGATTAAGGTTGAGCGCCCGTATTCCGGGAATTTTGCCAAGGATGTAGCCTTTAAAATCATGTTCTAAATGGCCTTCAAAATAACTTTTGTTTGTACTGAGGTCATAATAGGGCAGGAGGTTAAAGTTGGTAATACTGCCTACATTGAGATTGAGGCGGGTCTGGTTGCCATTAAAGTGCCTGTAATCAACAAAACTGATAGCATCGCCATGCATGAAAGTGCCGCCGCCCAGACTATACTGCAAGCTACCTTTATTGCCCAGTGCAATTTCCTGAGAAATACGCGTTCCCAGGCGGGTGAAGTTCAATTTGCCGGTAGAACCGCCAAAACCTTGTTCTACCGCCAGGTCCAGCGTAGGGTATTTTGAGTCGCCCACATTGAATTTCCCGTCAGGATAACTCATGTATTTCTGATCAAAATGTATACGCGCAGATAGGTTAAAAGTTGCCAATTCATGGGTCTGTAGCGCCGGGGTTTTAAAATCTCCCGGGGCCAGTGGATTATTGGAAGTATATTCAAAATCGTTCTTGATCAGCACATAATCTGTGGTATTAAAAAGCGGTTGGCGTTTTGCATAATCCAAGCTCGCATAGAGCTGAAAACCATTAAAAAGTTCTTCGCTGTAGCCTATTTCGGTAAAACTGCGGTCATAGGCCTTCAGATAGTTACGCTCCCAGAAAAGCGTGGCAATACTGTTCACTAAGCTGGGAATGGGTTCCTGGGCATTAAATTGTTTGACCTCCTGACCACCTTGCAGCCATAATGTCCTTCTTGTAATACGGTCGTAGCGCTTGCTAATCCCTCCCATAAAACGCAACCGCTCATCAGAAAGCCCATAATTTGCTTTTAGGTTTGCGTTGAAGCTGCTTTCATAATTTTCTGTCCAGCTGCTATAATTGAGATCTACCGCGCTGTTCCATCCTTGTAATGTGTTGAAGCGCAGATTGAATAGCGGACTGCCCACGCTAAAACGCCAGCGATCGTAGGAGTTTTCATAGGTGTAGCCCAGCAGTGGATCGAGCAGTTTAAAAGCGTTGTGGCCCGCATCTACAGAATCCATATACGCTTTGGAATGTTCTACGATCTGCAGGCTGTCCTTGACCACATAATCGTTTTGTTCTTCTGAAGTTAATGGTACGGGACGTACGTTTTCCCAATAAAGACTGTCTTTTTTGTTTGCACCTTCGGCGAAAGCCAAAACTTCATTGGTAAAGCTTTTTTTGCCAAAATCTGGCTGAAAATCATAGTTCTCATATACCGCGGTAAACCGCCCATCTCCCCCAAAACCGAACATTTTAAAGCTAAAATCTATGGTTTGTGAACGTTTTACCCATACGTTCTCTTCTTTATTGTAGATGAAATTGTGCTTGAAAACCAGGGTTTCAATAAAAGGAACCTGAATCGCGTTTCCGGTGGTGGTAAGTTCTGCCCCATAAAGTTGCCAGTCGTCTTCCACCACATAGATAAAACCGGTAAATACCCGGTCATTTTCCCTTTTTGGCAAGACTTCAATTTTGTTGATGAGCTTGGCATTTTCATAAAACGTACCCACAAGTTTGAACTTGTAATAGGTAAACGCATACTCTGCGATAGGCGAAACCAGAGCGGCGTTGAGGTCTATGGTATTTTCATAAAAAGAATATTCCGCTTCCTGTGCGCTGTTAAAGCTAAATCCCTGGTCATCACCGCTTACCTTGCTCGCAGTAATTTTTTCCTTAAAATCATCTGGGGCGCGGTATGATATGGTAGAAATGGTCTCGCTGAGGTAAATAATGCCAGAGCGGGTAGAATCAAGGCCGCTGCCCAGATCGATTTCCTGTCCCAGAATACTTTTTGGTGCGTTCTGTACCTTCCACAGACCGCGGGAATAAAAGTCTGCCGTATAGGCGTTCTGCCTCTCCAGCACCTTGCTTTTATTTGCGATAACCGCTTGTATGATACGATCTGCCGGGTTTATGCGCGCATCAACCACGACTTCATCAAGGGAAGTGGCTTCTTCAGTGAGGGTGATATTGAGTTCGTATGGAAACTTGCCGGGAGCAACCTGCACCGTTTTTGTTGAATAGCCCAAAAACTGAAAAACAATTTCATAGGAATCAGCTTTTTCTACGGCAAGTTGGTAATTGCCCTCCGCATTTGAGGTGGTACCGCGCTGCGAATCTTTGATATAGATATTTACAAACGGAAGTCCTTCGCCCTGTGTATTGGTTATTTTCCCAATGATTTGGGCGCTTGCCAGAATAGGGAATACGAAAATAAAAAAGAGCAGTATATTTTTCAGCATACGGCGTTTTGCTTTAAAGACTCCCTAAAAGCGGAATTGTGTCAACGTATTTAAGTCTAAAAAATCGGTTTATTTTGCGGAAAAACGACCCAATTTGATCAATTATTGAAGTCTTTTTTGATACGGCTCAATCTGCGTTTACTGTCGCGATCTTTGATGTTCTCGCGTTTGTCATGCAATTTTTTACCCTTGGCAAGAGCAATCTGCAGTTTTGCAAGTCCGCGGTCATTGATAAACATTTTCAGAGGGACGATGGTTGTCCCACCGGTTTTCACCTCTTTGTGCAGGCTGTTGAGTTCGCGGCGCTTCAGTAATAATTTACGCTCTTTTTTAGGTTCATGATTAAAAAAAGTAGCGTGGGAATAGATTTGTATGGTCATGTTGACTACAAAAAGTTCATCATCCTGAAACTCGCAAAAACTTTCGGTTATTGAAGCTTTCCCTTCCCGTATCGATTTGATCTCGGTACCTTCCAGCTGAATGCCGGCGACATATTTATCGAGCAATTCATACTCAAAACGGGCTTTTTTATTCTTTATATTAACGGTATTGGTCTGTTTTTTCATCGTGTGTGCAACGCTTTTGGGAATTTTTGTAAGCCTGGTAGCTTTCTATTTCCGTTTGAACAAAAATACTATTTTTAAGTTAGGCTGGGCAATTGGCGCCAATGCTTTAATTTTACCGAAATTTAAACCGATTTTATGAGGATTTTGCTAGCTTTTGGCCTGTTTTTAATACTGATCTCCTGTGGTCAAACTACAAAAAACGATCCCGCTGATGCTATTGTGAATAAAGGGATAGCCGGGGTAGGCGGTAAAATCCTCAACAATGCCACCATTGCTTTTGACTTTAGGGATACCCATTACAGCGCAAAGCGCGAGAAAGGCAATTATTCGCTAACGCGCTGCTCTGACCCTGCCTGTAAGGATACGGTAGATGTGGTTACCAATGAAGGCTTTGAACGCACCATCAACGGTAAACGTATCAATCTCGCAGATTCTACGGCAGAGAAGTACAGCAACTCGGTCAATTCTGTTCATTATTTTTCTGTGCTTCCCTATGGTCTCGATAATGAGGCGGTCAAGAAGGAAATCGCGGATACGGTGCAGATTAGGGGTAAAATTTATTATGAGGTCAAGGTAAGTTTTAAACAAAAAGGAGGCGGAAAAGACTACGAAGATGAATATATGTACTGGATCAACACCCAGGATTTTAAAGTAGATTACCTGGCTTACAATTACCATGTGAACGAGGGTGGAACGCGTTTCCGTGAAGCGTATAATCCCAGGGAAATAAACGGTGTGCGCGTTGTGGATTATAGAAATTATGAGCCGAAGCAACAATTCCCGCCTTTGCAATCGCTTGATTCCCTTTTTGAAAATGGTAAATTGAAACTCCTTTCACGTATTGATCTGGAAAATGTGGAAGTTACAAAGTGTCCCAACTGTTAATCGTTTTTTTCTCAACATTACTATTTCCTTCTTCATCAAGTGTTACTTTAAAAACGATACCAAATTCACTATCATCAATAGCTTCATATTGCTCTTTGCCCAGGATTTTATTCACAAACTGGGGTGTGGTATTGCTGTGACCTACAATAAGAACGGTTTTTCCCATTGTTTTTTCTTTAAATGAAGCATTGTACATATCCTGCGCATCATAGGTAAGGGTGGTCAAATTGAATTTTTCGGTGGTTGGTTTTGCGGTGGCACGGGTGCGTTTCGTATCTGTACTATAAACGGCGTCGATGTTTTTATCTTCAAAATAGTTTGCCCAGAATTTGGCTCTTTCCATTCCTTTTTCGGTTAAAAGAGGATCACTTCCCACATTGGGACCGCGCTCTTTCTCTGCATGCCGAATAAAATAATAGGTTGTTGATTTTTGTTTTTCCGAATTTTCACAGGAAAGTGTGGTTAGCACTAATAATAACAGGATGATTGGGAGTCTCATAAAGCTGGATTTCTAACGTTAAATAAATTAAAATTGGCATTTTATTAAGCGAAAACTAAGATTATCATCAGTAATTTAGATCAAAATTAATAATAACCTAAAACCAATATAAGATGAATTCTGACAATTTAGAAGGAAAGTGGAAACAAGTTAAAGGCCAATTTAAACAAAAATATGGCAAATTAACAGATGACGATACTACATATGCCGAAGGTAAATTTGATGAGATGGTAGGTCGCATGCAAGAAAAAACAGGAAAAACCAAAGAAGAAATCCGTAAGGAGATCGATAGCATGTAAGCTGAGCTTACTTAAAAATTGAAACCGCCACTAGTTTTAGTGGCGGTTTTTTTATGGGAAATAGTTTTTTATAAACCTTATTTTTGCCACTTGAAACGAAGTATTCACAACCATTCTATTGCAAATGTAGCGCAGTTTAAACAGCAAATGTTATACTGGGCACAAGGTCAACAAACCCTGTTATGGCTAGATAGTAACGACCATAGTGATGCCCACAGTACTTTTGATGCGCTGCTCGCGGTGGGCGTTTCATCTTCGTTATGTTGCAAGCAAAGTACCCAGGGTTTTGAGCAACTTGACGCATACCGTAATAAAGCTCAAGACTGGATCTTTGGGCAGTTTTCTTACGACCTAAAAAACGATCTGGAAGCGTTACATTCCTTAAATGAGGATTTTATGCAGTTCCCGGAACTGTACTTTTTTCAGCCGAAAAAAATTTTTATACTTCGGGGTAAAATGCTCACCCAATTATATCTTCCAGATATCCAGGAACAAGCGAAAACTGATTTTAAAGCAATTAAAAATCAGGTGATTTTGCCTAAAAACGGGTCAAATAAGCTCAAAGTTGAGGCGCGTTTCACTAAATCTGAATACCTGTCAAAGGTTGAAAAAATGCTTTTCCATATTCAACGTGGGGATATTTACGAAGCGAATTTCTGTCAGGAATTTAAGGCGCATGGTACCCTTGATGCGTTGCAAACCTATCAACATTTCAACGAAATCTCCCAGGCGCCTTTCGCAGCCTATTTTAGACAGGCCGAAAAATACGTGCTCTGCACTTCACCAGAGCGTTATTTACAGAAAAAAGGGGACAAAATCATCAGCCAACCCATAAAAGGTACATCCCGAAGAAGCTCAGATCCTAAAGAAGACCTCGCTTTGGCAACCGCGCTTCTCACTGATGAGAAAGAGCGAAGCGAGAATATTATGATTACAGATTTGGTTCGCAATGACCTTTCGCGCATAGCGCAAAAAGGAAGTGTACGGGTTGATGAACTTTGTGGGATTTATTCCTTCAGGCAAGTGCATCAGTTAATATCAACGATAAGCGCAACGGTAAACCCAGAAATTTCACTAATCGAACTGATCAAAAAAACCTTTCCCATGGGAAGTATGACCGGTGCGCCAAAGGTGTCTGCCATGCAAATCATAGAACATCTTGAAAATCACAAACGCGGGATGTACAGCGGTGCACTGGGCTATTTTACTCCAGATGGCAATTTTGACTTTAATGTGTTGATACGCAGTATTCTTTATGACAGTGCAAATGCGAAAATTTCCTTTTCTGTGGGGAGTGCCATAACCGTACTTTCAGATCCCGAAAAAGAATACCATGAATGTTTGCTAAAGGCAAAAGCCATGCGGGAAGTTCTGGGTGATTTTAAATAGTATTCCAAAACTTTAATTTCTCTAAAAGCCAATTTTGAAAAGTCCGGTTTTGGTTATCTTTGAACTATGCTAGAAGCCTTTAAAAATCATCTGAATGCACAGTTTCCTGATCTTGGTAAAGTAACATCCATTCTGGCGATAAGCGGCGGTCTGGACAGCGTTGTGCTCGCACATCTTCTGCATAGCCTTAAAATCAATGTCATTTTTGCCCATTGCAATTTTAACCTCCGCGCTACGGAAAGCGATAACGATGCCCTATTTGTTGAAAAACTGGCTAAAACCCTTAAAAATCGGGTTTTTGTTCAAAATTTTGATACGCTGGCCTTTGCCAAAGATCATAAAATCTCTACACAAATGGCGGCGCGCGAATTGCGTTATGCCTGGTTTGAGGAACTCCGGGAAAGGCAGCGTGCAACGTATATCCTTACCGCGCACCACGCCAATGATGCGCTCGAAACTTTTCTGATCAACCTGAGCAGGGGGAGTGGTATTGATGGTTTAAAAGGAATTCCGGAGCAAAATGGGTCGGTTTTAAGGCCATTATTGCCATTTTCACGGGAAGAAATTGCGGATTACGCAGCAGAAAACGCACTCCAGTGGCGAGAGGATGCCAGTAATGGTTCAGATAAATACCAGCGAAACCATTTGCGCCATCATGCCATTCCCGCCCTGCTGGAAGCAGCTCCTAATATGCTGGATAATTTTGCAGAATCGCTAAAACACTTACAGGCGACCAGCGCGCTTGTTGACGATTATATCTCTTTTATTTACCCAAAAGTTGTTACGCATACTTTTGACGGTTTTCGGTTGAATATTGAGCAGTTGGCGCAACTTCCCAACCGTAATGCAGTTCTTTACGAACTGCTAAAAAGTTTTGGGTTTTCTGCCTGGGACGATATTTATGCGCTGCCTGATGCCCAGTCAGGAAAAGTTGTTTTTTCGGAAACGCATAGAATAATCAAGGATCGTGATTTTCTTCTCTTAACCGAACATGAAGACCCAGCGGAGCAGACTATAGAAGTTAAGAAAACAGATCAAATGCTTCAGTTAAACGGCATGCTGTTAAGCATAGAATCGGTAGAAAAAATACCAGATTTAGGTTCAAAATCGGTTGTTTTTGAGGCAGAAATGCTGGATTTTCCGCTTACGGTCCGTAATTGGAAGGAAGGTGATTATTTTTATCCTTTTGGGATGCAGGGCAAAAAGAAGCTCAGCAAATATTTTAAGGATGAGAAATTCTCTACTTTAGACAAAGAAAAGGTGAAAGTACTTTGCAATGGCAATGAGATCATCTGGATTATGGGCCACCGCAGCGACGAACGCTACCGGGTTCAAAATGGAGCAAAAAAGCTATTGAAATTCACCGTATCAGACCTAGCTTAACCTTTAGAATCATTAACTGCGATGAGTTCGTAATTACTTTTACGATAACTTAAACATGAATAATTAAATAAAAAACCAACATATGAAGAAGATTACCCAAGTATGCACCTTGTTGTTCCTTTTTATAGGGATTACAATGATTGCGCAGGACCTAGAATACGTCAAAGCGCACTACGATAAGAAGGAAGTAATGATAGAGATGCGCGATGGCATTAAGCTACACACCACTATTTATTCGCCAAAAGATAAGTCAAAAAAATATCCCATGCTGATGATGCGCACGCCCTATAGCTGCAAACCTTACGGGGAAAACGCATTTAAAAACCGAATAGGACCCAATGAATTTCTGGTAAAGGAAGGAAATATATTTGTACATCAGGACGTGCGCGGCCGCTGGAACAGTGAAGGGGTTTACGATAACATGCGCCCCTATATTCCGAATAAAAAGGGCAAACAAATTGATGAAGCCAGCGACACCTATGATACCATAGAATGGCTCGTAAACAATGTGGAAAATACAAACGAGAACGTAGGCATCTGGGGTATTTCCTATCCTGGTTTTTACGCAACATACTCCTTGTTGAGCGAGCACCCCGCGTTAAAAGCAGTATCCCCACAAGCTTGTATTTCTGATTTCTTTTTTGATGATTTTCACCATAATGGCGCTTATTTATTGAGTTACTGGCGCGCCACGGCCGTTTTTGGTTATATGAAAGATGAACCTACAAAAGAAGCCTGGTACAAATTTCCAGAACTGGGAACCGAAGATCAATATCAGTTTTTTCTGGAGCATGAGCCGCTCACCAGTTTAGACAGTTTTTATAAGGAAGATAACGTCTTCTGGCAACAGCTAAAAGACCATTCCAGCTATGACGAGTTCTGGCAAAAACGAAATATCCTTCCGCATTTAAAAGATATCAAACCAGCGGTTATGATCGTGGGCGGTTTATTTGATGCCGAAGATCTTTACGGTCCTTTTCAAACCTACAAACAGATTGAGAAAACGAGCAATAACTACAATACCATCGTTTATGGTCCGTGGAGCCATGGCGACTGGGCGCGCAGTGATGTACGCCAGGCGATAGGCAATGTTTATTTTGGCGATAACCTTTCACGTGATTACCAGCAAAATGTGGAAACTAAATTTTTCAACCACTTTTTAAAGGAAGATGGAAAGGGCGAACTCGACCTGCCGGAAGCACAGATGTATGATACCGGTTCAAATACCTGGGATTCCTTTACCGAATGGCCCGCAAAAGCAGCAACTCAAAAAACCATGTATCTGGGGGCAGATCAAATACTGAGCGAGAATGCAGCTGGTGATTTTGAAAATACCTTTACCAGCGATCCCAAGAAACCAGTACCCTATTCAGAAGATATAAAAATGGTATTTACACCCAGAAAATATATGACCGATGATCAACGTTTTGCAGCGCGACGTCCTGATGTGCTTGTTTTTGAAACGGAAGTTCTTGAAGAAGATATGACGCTCTCTGGCCCAATTAAAGCAAAATTACAGGTAGCCACGACCGGTACAGATGCAGACTGGATCGTAAAAGTAATAGACGTTTTCCCGGCAGATGCAGAAGATTTTGAAGAAACGCAGGAGTATTTGAAAATGGGGAATTATTTTATGATGGTGCGCAGCGAAGTGATGCGCGGTCGTTTTAGAAATGATTTTTCAAAGCCCGAGCCTTTTAAACCGAATACCAAAACACCGGTTAATTTTGAACTTCAAGCAGTAAACCACACCTTTAAAAAAGGGCATAAATTGCAGATACAGGTACAAAGCACCTGGTTTCCCCTGTTAGATTTAAATCCGCAGACGTTTGTACCTAATATTTATAAAGCAAAAGCAGAAGATTTCAAGAAACACGAACATACAATATACGGCGATTCTGCTATCGAATTTTCAGTAATAGAATAGCACAAGCTTTTAAATCCAATTAAGGCTAATGTGTATTAAAAAACCTGCTAAAAACACGGAAAATCGGTGTTTTTAGCAGGTTTTTACTTGGTTGGTATCTACTTTTGGAAAACCAACAGTTCTTCAAAAAAACCGATACTATCTATTTAATCCCGAGAATTTCAACTTCAAATACAAGATCTGTTTTGGGAGGTATAATGGCATAGCCGCGTTCACCATAACCTAAATGATACGGTATAAATAAAGTGGCTTTATCGCCTACTTTCATTTGTTGTAATCCTTCTTTAAAACCGGCGATCATACTCGCTTCAGGACCGTAAACCACTTCATATGGAGCATACTTCTCTATAGAAGGTCTGGTTTGCATGTTCCATTTATCTGCAATGACCTTGCTATTTGAGTCAAACAATTGACCGTCTTCAAAATAACCGGCATAATCCACTAATACCGTTTGGCCTAATTTTGGCTGGTCGCCATCTCCGGTAGTGGTTTTGAGAATTCCCAGACCACTATCTAAGATTGTGGCCTCTTTACGTTTTTCTTCAAAACCGCTCGACATTTCCTCCATGCGGGACGTTTGCTCCTGAGCTGCTTTTGCTTCCTCTTTCTTTTTAGCATCCATACCTTCCCTAAAGGTCTTTGCCGCGTCAAACCTACGTGCGGCGCCACCCTTGCGAATAATATTTATCTCTTCAATAGTAACGGGGTTGGCAGGTTTTCCATCCTGAGGATTGGGCACTTCCACATTTGCAATGGTATTAAGTGTTTCAAAACCTTTTACTACTTTACCAAAAACCGTATGACAACCCGTACGCGGGTTCTCGCAGTTTTTCAGGTTGCCTTCCATATCATAACCATCCAGGTGCGGGGTAGGTTTGTGGGTGATAAAAAACTGGCTGCCATTTGTACCATAGCCTGAGTTGGCCATGGAGAGTATACCTATCGTATCGTGGCGCAGATCTGGACGCAATTCATCAAAAAACTTGTATCCTGGTCCACCAGAACCATTGCCGTCAGGATCTCCGCCCTGTATCATAAAATCCTTGATGATACGGTGAAAGGACAGGCCATTATAAAAGTGTTTTCCCTTATAGGTTGAATCTACGGCTTCACTTGTTCCTTCGGCGAGGGAAACGAAACTACCCACGGTTACGGGCGTTTTTTCAAAATAAAGTTCTGCAATCATAGTGCCTTTGTCCGTTACGATTTCAGCATACAGACCATCTTCAAGATCAGGATATTTTTCTTTGCATCCCCAGAACATGAAAAGCATTGCGCACAGTATAAACACATTTTTTGACGTCATTATTCCTGTTCGGTTTTAAGAGTGATAGATTGTAGGGTGACCGTTGACTTTATAGGTCTGTTCATCCCTATTTTATTTTCATAACCGTAATAACCAAAGGCTTTGTGGGATGGAAAAAGAAAAGTGACCGTTTCTCCCTCCCTCATGAGTTTGATCCCTGCCCGCAGGCCGGGCATAAGTTCCTGATTGCTTTGATCTATTTGATATGTTTGCGTGCCCAGTTCTTTCTTGGAAACAATTTCCTCGCCGGCAATGGATTGAATATCGTAGGTAAAGGTGACCACGTCGCCTACTTGTGGAAAGCTTTTATCAATACTATCCTTTTCTTTCGTATCATAAGTGTACCAGAAAC